>NZ_JBHXQZ010000042.1:49544-65912 GCF_042717095.1 Streptomyces sp. NPDC058632
GCCGCGGGTGTTGGGGGGGGGGTGGTGCGGCCGCCCCGGGCGGGGGGGGGCCCGGTTTCCCGGGGGGGTGGGGGGGGCCCCCCGCCGTGCGGCAGTGCGAACGACGGGGCCGTGGTCGCCTGCCGCCGGGCCGGTCGCGGTGTACTGCCGCATCCCATGCCTGCGAAATACTTGCGGGGCCCCAGCGGCGCCGCCACTTGGCGGAAACACGGACGACCGGGAAAGCCGAGGCAGGAACCGACGTGCACGAAGGCGGAAACGACGACGGCGAGGACACCTCCTCCCAGGCGCCCGACAGCGGTGCGGACCAGCCCGGATTCCTCGCCCTGGAAAGGGAGCTGACCGTGCTGCTGCGCCGCGCCAGGGCCAGCCAGGGCGAGATGTCCCGCGCGGTCCACCCGGACCTGGAGCCGTCCGCGTACGGGCTGCTCGTGCGTCTGGACGAGTGCGGCAAGCAGCGGGCCACCGAACTCGCCGCCTTCATCGGCGTCGGCAAGGCGACCATGTCGCGCCAGCTGCACGCCCTGGAGGAACTCGGGCTCGTCACCCGCGAACCGGACCCCGCCGACGGCCGCGCCTGGCTGGTCGCCCTCACCCCGGAGGGCCGGAGCCGGATGAGCAGGGTCCGCGAGGCCCGCCGGGAGCGCTACGCCCGCGGCCTCGCCGACTGGGACCCGGGCGAGGTCACGGAACTCGCCCGGCTGCTGCACCAGCTGAACCGCGGGATGGAGAAGTAGCGAAGGCTCCCGCCGGAACCCGGAACCCACGGGGCTCAGAACCCACGGGGCTCAGAACTCGACGTACACGACCGTCGCGTCGTCGTGCGTCTTGCTCCGGCCGAGTATCACCCGGTCCGTGTCCGCCCGCTCCAGGGCCCGGACACGGTCCACCAGTGCCTGCGCCCCCTCCTTGCGGACCAGGGCGAGACAGTCGGGCCAGCCGCCCTCGCCGAATTCCTCGACCCAGCGGGTCGCCCCGTCGGTCAGCGCGGCCAGGGCGCGCACCTCGGCGCGCGGCAGCGTTCCGGTGACCGCGCGCGCCGCGACCGACGGATCGGCCGCCGCGGTGAAGAAGCCGCCTTCCCTGTTGCGCACGGTGGAGTCCACCAGCGCGTCCGTGGCCAGCGCCGAGCGGGGCAGCCGGGCCAGCCGGTCGTCCAGCAGCGCGGTGACCGTGCCGTCGGAGGACTCGACCAGCAGGGCGGAGTCGGAGAGGACCAGGTAGTCGACCGACTCCGGTGACCAGCGCGCGAGCACCACCGTCGCCTGCGGCGTTCGGGGGTGAGAAAGGTCACAGGTTTCTGCGTGTGCCCCGGCGGTACGGGACACGGCCCGGGACAGCAGGTCCGTCAGGGGGACATCCGGGAGGGAAACGGTCAGTTCGGCGAGTGCCCCGCCGAGGCGCGCGGTGAACCAGGGAACCGTGTGCCGGCAGCCCGTCCCGTCGCGCGGAGGCGTGACCCCGTCCAGCACGACCAGCGAACCGCCCTGCCCGGAGGCCGGAAGCCCGACGCCCGCGAAGTCCTCGTTGGGGCGGCCCGCGTCACCGGGCTCCGAGACAAGTTCCGTACGCATCCGGCCAGTCTGCACGACGCCTCCACAAGGGTTCCAGGAGACCGTCACCGTTGACCGGATACCGGCAGTCGTGCAGGTCAGGCGCCGCGTTTGGGCGGGATTGCAGTGCTCCGGAAACGCGTGGCGGCGAATCCTGCCACCGGCCGCCGCAGACGTCCAACCGGCGTGCGGTGGAGGGCTGCTGCGGGAGGTCGCGCGACTTGCTCCTCAACTCGACTCCGGGGTTCACTCCTTCGAGTGGCGGGTCAGGTGATGCGCGTGCGGTGCCCATGGGCACTGGGAGGGTCGGGGAGCGACGGGGGCGTCTCGCTGCCCGAGCGCGACCGGCCGTCCGCCAGGGCGTACGCGCTCGACACGGGCAGGGCGTAGACGCCTGTCGACGGTACGTCACCCCGGCCCACGGGTACACGAGTCAGGAATGCGAGCACCGGTGCAGAAGACGCGGCCTCGTCGCACAGGCAAGCAGACGCCTCCCACGGGGGACACTGAGCAGCAGCCCGCCGTCGGCAGGGGTCGCCCCACCCACGTGCGCAATCGGCTCATCGTGGCCGTCGCGGTCGTGGCGGCGGCGATCGCCGCCGCCGGGACACCGTCCCTGCTCACCGCCTCCGGGCAGCTGAGCGACTCCCAGAACCTGGTGACCCACGCCGAGCTGACCCAGGACGCCCTCGCCCTCGCGCACTCGCTCGCCGACGAGCGGGACGACGTCACGTCCTACGTCGCGGCCGGCCGCGACAAGGACAAGGCGCCCACCGAGCAGCACAGCACCCGCGTCGACCGGCAGGTCGAGGAACTGCGCGCCGACACCGGCACCCCGGAGTCCCTGCGCGAGGACCTCGACGCCATCGCGGCCCTGCGCAGGGCCGCGCTCACCGGCAAGAGCAGCCCGCTCGAGGCGCACCAGGCGTACTCCACCGCCATCACGCAGCTGCACCGGCTCGCCGAACAGCTCGCGGAGGACACCCCGCCCCGGGCCGGTTCCGGCTCCTACGCGCTCGCCGAGCTGGACACCGCAGTCCAGCAGGCCGCCGCCACCCGAGGGCTGCTGCTCGCCGCACTCAACGTGCCGAGCACCACCCAGACCGTGATCGACCCCCTCACCGGTCTGCCCGCCACGTCCACCTCCACGTCGGACGCCGACGCCGAGCGGCGCGACGCGCTGACCGCCGCCGCCCTCCAGGCCCGCCTGCGCTCCGACGCCGCGCTCGCCGACTTCCGCGAGACGGCGCCCGAGGACGCCGGTGCCTCGTACGACTCCACGGTCACCGGCCCCGAGGTCGACGCCGCCGAGAAGTACCTCAAGAACCTCACCGACGAGCCGACCCTCTCCGACGAGGAACTCTCCACCGGCACCGAGAAGCTGGCGGCCGCGCTCACCGCCCGTGTCGAGGCGATGCGCGGAGTCGAGTCCGCCCTCTTCGACCAGCGCACCAAGGACCTCGCCCAGCTGCGCGACGACGACGTCACCGCGCTGGAGATCCGTGTCGCCCTCCTCGGCGCCCTCATGCTGCTCGCGGTCGGCGTCGCCACCGCCATGGCCCGCACCCTCACCCGTCCGCTGTCCGTGCTGCGCCGCGGCTCCGCCCGGCTCGCCGGCGCCGAGGACCCCAGCAGCGAGGAGCCGGTCGCGTTCACCGGGCGCAACGACGAGTTCGCCCAGGTCGTCCGCTCCGTCAACGCCCTGCACGCGCACGCCGCGCAGCTCACCGGGCGGATCGCCACACTGGAGGCCGACCGCAAGCACCTCGTCGCGCAGCGGCAGCGGATGGCCGACGCCCGCGAGGAGCTGCGCACCCAGGTCACCGAGTCCGCCACCCACCTGGAGCAGCTGCGCAGCAGCATCGGCGGCACCTTCGTCAGCCTGGCACTGCGCACCCTCGGCCTGGTCGAACGGCAACTCGGTGTCATCGAGAGCCTGGAGGAGCGCGAGGACGACCCGGACCGCCTGGCCACGCTGTTCAAGCTCGACCACTTCGCCACGGTGATGCGCCGGCACAGCGAGAACCTCCTCGTCCTCGCCGGCACCGAACACGTCCAGCACTCGGCCGGCCCGGTGCCGCTCGTCGACGTCGTCCGGGCCGCGGTCAGCGAGATCGAACGCTACGAGCGGGTCCGCATCGCCGCACTGCCGCCGCACGCGCACATCGCCGGGTTCGTCGCGGACGACCTCAGCCACCTGCTCGCCGAACTCCTGGAGAACGCCACCTCGTTCTGCCCGCCCGACCTGCCCGTCGAGGTCTCCGGCTGGCTCCTCGAGAGCGGCGAGGTCATGCTCTCCGTGCAGGACGAGGGCATCGGCATGACCGGGGAGCGGCTGGAGCGGCTCAACGCCCGCCTGTCCGACTTCGACCCCCGGGCGCCCTACGAGCACGAGGGCGAGGACGGCCTCGGGCTCGGCCTGTACGTCGTCGCCCGGCTCGCCCAGCGGCACGGGGTACGGGTGCAGTTGCGGGAGCAGAAGCAGGGCGGCGTCGCCGCGGTCGTGGTCCTGCCCACGGCCCTGCTGGCCGCCGCCGCTCCGGGCGCCGTACCGGCCTCCGGTCCCGTCGCCGACGGTTCACCCCGTGTCACCCTGCCCGGCGCCGCCGCCGAGGCCAACTCCAACGTCCTGCACGGCCGTACGGAGGGCGGCGACCCGCTGGTCGCCCTGGCGGAGCAGGCGGTACAGCGGCAGGAGGAGCCCGAGGCGAAGGAACCCGCCACGGGGGAGCAGCCTGCCTCGCAGGGGTCCGCGGCGAAGGAACCCGACGCCGGCGAGCCCACCGGGGAGACCGTGCAGGACGGTGTCCCGGAACCGGCGGCCGGGGCGGCGGAGCCCGAGGCGACCGGTGCCGTCGAGCCCGCTGCCGAACCCACGGGGGAGCGGCCGGCGGAGCCCGTGCGGGCCGCCGTCTCCGAGCCGATGGCCCAGGCGGCCGACGTGCCCGACGTGCCCGACGTGCCCGAGGCGGCCGGTGCCGTCGAGGGCGCCGGCGAGCCCGCGGACGTGTCCGTCGGGGAGCAGGCCGCGGAGTCCGTGCGCGATGGTGTCCCGGAGCCGACGGCCCAGGCGGCCGACGTGTCCGGGGCGAACGACGTCGTCCACGGAACCGGCGAGCCCGCGGACGCGACGCACGAGCGGCCCGTCGAGACCACCATGGAGCTGCTGATCCCGGCGCCCGCGCAGCCGGCCGACGACCGGCCCGCACGGCCGGCCACCGAGACCGTCGGGTCTGCCGACACCCCGGCCGCCCACCCCGGCCACCCGGTCGACGACGCTCCTGCGGCCGTCGATCTCACGGCCGACCCGGAGACCGCGGCCGTCCCCGCCCCCGCGCTGCCGACCAGGCCCGCACCCGTGAGCGACTCCGCCCCCGTCGCCGAGCACACGCGCGTGACCGACGGCCCGGCGGCGGACCGAGCGGCGCAGCAGGAGCCGGAGCAGAGGCCGGAGGAGCCGGAACCGGTCACCGACAAGGGCCTGCCCAAGCGCACACCGAAGATCACCGCACCCGTCGGGGCACCCCTGCAGCGCACCGGCTCGGTGGACGCCGAGGCCCTGCGCCGCCGCCTCGGCGGCTTCCGCCGGGGGGCGGAAGCCGGACGCCGGGACGTCGAGGTGGAGATCGCCGAGGAGGCGGGAGCGCACCGACCGCCGTCCACCGCCACATCCGAAGAAGCCACGGGGGGCACTGTCGAGGAGGCAACGAGTTGACCGCGCCGAGTACCTTCGGACTGAGCAGTGAAGCCCGCAACCTGCACTGGCTGCTGACCAATCTCGTCGAGGAGGTCCCCGGCATCCTCTCGGTCGCCGTGGTCTCCTCCGACGGCCTATTGCTGCTCTCCTCGGACCCCGAGCTCGCGATGGCCCGGACGGACGCGCGCGGGGCCGCCCGCGCCGCCGGGGCACTCGAGGAGCGGATCGGGAAGCGCACCGGCCCGCGCGGCTCCGCCGCCGATCTGGCCACCGTCGTCTCCGGCATCGGCAGCCTCACCATCGGCGCCGCCAAGCTGATGGACTACGGTCCGGTCCGGCACACCATGGTGGCGATGGACGAGGGCAGCCTGTTCGTGATGTCGATCAGCGACGGCTCGCTGCTCGGTGTGCACGGCTCCGCGGACTGCGACATGAGCGTGGTGGCGTACCACATGGCCCTGTTCGTGGGCCGGGCCGGCCATGTGCTGACCCCCGAACTCCGCAGCGAGCTGCGCCAGTCCCTGGAGAACGAGTCCCCCGGGAGTCCCCGTTGAGCGGTAAACCCAGGAAGAACCTCCCGGTCCGCGGCGGTGACCGCAAACCCGCCCGGGTCCGTCCCTACTCGCTCACCGGCGGCCGTACCCGCTTCGGGCATGTGCTCCTCGTCGAGACGTTCGTGGCGAGCACCGCCGAGCTGGAGGCCGCCGAGGAGCGCAAGGAGCTGCCGAAGGGCTCGCTGGAGTCGGCGGTGATGCCGGAACTGCGGGCCATCGTCGAACTGTGCCGCCGTATGCGAACGGTGGCCGAGATCGCCGCGCTGCTGAAGATGCCGCTCGGTGTGGTCCGCGTGCTCCTGAGCGACCTCGCGGACCAGGGAAGGATCCGTGTCTATGGGACGGGAACCGGCCACGGCACGGGCCGCCCGGACCGCGCGCTGCTGGAAAGGGTGCTGAGTGGACTCCGCCGTCTCTGACGCCGCTCGAGGCGTCACCCCGCTCGTCGAGGACGACGAGCCGTTGCTGCCCTGGCAGACGGACCGTACCCGCGCCCCGATCGCCACGAAGATAGTGGTGGCCGGCGGTTTCGGCGTCGGCAAGACCACGTTGGTCACCACGGTTTCGGAGATCAGGCCTCTGGAGACCGAGGCGCTGATGACCGAGGCGAGCGCCGGGACCGACGACCTCAGCGCCACGCCGGACAAGCTCACCACCACCGTGGCCCTGGACTTCGGCCGGATCACGCTCGACGACGACCTGGTGCTCTATGTCTTCGGCACCCCCGGTCAGCAGCGGTTCTGGTTCATGTGGGACGACCTGGTGCGCGGTGCGATCGGCGCGGTCGTCATGGCCGACACCCGACGGCTGAAGGACTGCTTCCCGGCACTCGACTACTTCGAGAGCTGCGGACTGCCGTACGTCGTCGCGGTCAACCACTTCGACGAGACCGAGCTGTTCGAGCCGGACGACGTGCGGGAGGCGCTCACCATCCCCGCCCACATACCTGTCATGATCATGGACGCGCGGCGCCGGATCTCGGTCATCGAGACCCTCCTGTCCCTGGTGGGTCACGCGCTCGAGGAAACCCCGGAGTAACCCGGAGGCCCCTGCTCGGCTGCTCGCAGCCCTCGTCCAGCTAGGAGAACCCGTATGCGGAAGATACTCGTCGTCGGAGCCGGCCAGTCCGGTCTCCAGCTCGCCCTCGGCCTTCAGTCGCACGGGTACGAGGTCACCCTGATGTCGAACCGGACCGCGGACGAGATCCGCACCGGACGGGTGATGTCGACGCAGTGCATGTTCCACACGGCCCTGCAGCACGAGCGCGATCTCCAGCTGAACTTCTGGGAGTCCCAGGCCCCGAAGATCCAGGGGCTCGGCGTCTCGGTCGCGGCCCCCGGCTCGCACGACCCGGGTCCGACGCAGCGCGCGATCGACTGGCTGGGCAGGCTCGACGGGTTCGCGCAGTCGGTCGACCAGCGGGTGAAGATGGCGGGCTGGATGGAGACGTTCGCCCAGCGCGGCGGCCAGCTGGTCATCCACGGCGCGGCCGTCGGCGACCTGGACTACTTCTCCCGTACGTACGACCTCGTGCTCGTCTCCGCAGGCAAGGGCGAGCTCGTGCAGATGTTCGGCAGGGACGCCTCGCGCTCCCCGTACGCCGAGCCGCAGCGCGCCCTCGCGGTGGCCTACGTCCACGGGATGGCCCCGCGTCCGGAGCACCCGGACACCGAGGCCGTCCGCTGCAACCTCGTCCCCGGGGTCGGCGAGATGTTCATCATGCCGACGTTCACCACCTCGGGCCGCGCCGACATCCTCTTCTGGGAAGGCATACCCGGCGGCCCGCTGGACGTCTTCAAGGACGTCAAGGACCCGGCGGAGCACCTCTCCCTGACCCTGGAACTCATGGAGAAGTTCCTCCCCTGGGAGTACGCGCGGGCCACCAAGGTCGAACTGACCGACGCCGGCGGCACCCTCGCCGGCCGCTATGCCCCGGCCGTCCGCAACCCCGTCGGGACCCTGCCCGGCGGCGGCAAGGTCCTCGGTGTCGCCGACGTGGTCGTGGCCAACGACCCGATCACCGGCCAGGGCTCCAACTCCGCTTCCAAGTGCGCGGCCTCCTACCTCGCCTCCATCGTCGAGCACGGCGAGGCGCCGTTCGACGAGGCGTGGATGCGGGGGACCTTCGACCGCTACTGGGAGACGGCCCAGCACGTCACCAAGTGGACCAACACCATGCTGGCCCCGCCGCCCGAGCACGTCCTCAACATCCTCGGCGCCGCCGGCGGCCTCCAGCCCGTCGCCGACCGGTTCGCCAACGGCTTCGACAACCCGGCCGACTTCGAGAACTTCTTCTACGACCCGGAGAAGGCCGGCGCCTACCTGGCGGAGGCCTCGGGGGCCGTGGGGGTGTAGGGCAGGCCCGGGACCCGGCTCCGGTCCTGGTTCTGGTCCTGGCCCTGATCCGGCGCGTACCTCTCGTCGGGTCCCTCCGTCGCCCCCTCGGGGAGCTCGGGCGGCACATGGTGCCGCAGGGGCTCCCCGTCCGGGTCGGGGCGTACGGCGCCCAGGACCGGGTTGGCCGCGATCGGGGAGACCTTCACCCGCGCGCCGGGCCGGGGCGCCTGCACCACCATGCCGTCGCCGAGGTAGAGGGCGACATGTGTGGCGTCGGGGAAGTACACGACGAGGTCACCCGGCCGCAGCTCGTCCAGCGGGATCCGGTCCAGCCGCGCCCACTGCTCCTGGCTGGTCCGGGGTACCGGCGTCCCGGCCGTCCCCCACGCCTCGGAGGTCAGCCCCGAGCAGTCGTACGCCGCCGGGCCCTCGGCGCCCCACTCGTACGGCTTCCCGATCTGCTCCACCGCGTACCGCAGGGCCCGGTCGCCCGCAGCGGAGGGCGTGCGCCGGCCACCGGGAGCGCCCGGGACGCCGGGAGCACCTGGAGTGCCTGGCGCGCCGAGGGCACCGGATGCCATGAACTCCGCCTGCTTCTCGGCCGCTTCGGTCCGCTCCAGCTCCGCGAGGGCGGCCAGCCGGCCGGGGGTGAGCGAGGCGAGCAGTTCCTCGACCTCGCCGAGCCGCTCGCGCACCGTGTCGCGTTGCTTCCCGCGCCGCTCGGTGAGGGCGAGCTGGTCGTCGAGCGCCTTGCGGGCCCGCCGGGCGAGCGCGTCGGCCCGCTGCTCGCTGCCGGTCAGCCGGCCCACCGTGTCCGCCCGGTTGCGCGCCAGCCGCCCGATCACATGCTCCTGGTCGAGCGCGTGCTGCGGGTCGCGGGCCAGCAGCAGCCGTACGTACGGGGAGAGGCCGGTGCTGCTCTGGTACTGCTGCCGGGCCAGCCGCCCGGCCGCGCCCCGGCTGTCGTGCAGGGAGAGCCGGGCGGTGGCGAGGGCGCGGTCCAGACGCCGTGTCTCGGCGCGCTGCTTCGCCAGCCGCTCCTCGGTGGCGTTGTAGGCCTCGGTGGCCTTCCCGGCCTCGCGGTACAGCCGCTGAAGATCCGTCAGCAGCTCGGCCACGGACCGGTCGTCGGGCTGCGCAGCCTCGGCGGGCGCGTCGGCCCCGGGGGCCTCCGTCGCGGTGCCGGCCGGCGGGTCCGCAGCGGCCGTCGCGGGCACCGGTGCGAGAACGGTGCCGACCGCGACCGCCGCCGTACACACCAGACGCAGAAGCATTCCTGACACGCCATCACCTCCGACGCGGGCGGCTCCTCCGCCCCGCACCGCGAGCATCCGGCGGTCCGGCCGGGCCCGCTCGCCGGGTGTGCGCGGTTCGGCGCAACGGCGTCACCCGTCGGCGTCGTCCGGCTTGCCGCGCGGCGTGGCGTCTGGATCGGCGGCCGGACCGCGGGTGCGCCCGGACCACGGCCACCTCGGGCGGTCGGGCGTCGCCGGTCCGTCCGGGGCGTACAGGTACTTCCACCCCTGCGTCAGTCCGAGCCGACTGCTCTGCCCCCGGGGCACGCGCCGGTAGACCAGCACCGTGGGCGGGCCGTCGTCCGGGGCCGGGACGGGGATGCGGTACGTCTTGGGCGGGTGCCCGGTGATGCCCAGCAGCACGGGCAGGACGCGCCCGTCCATGGGCCCGCCCTCGAAGGGGGTGTCCTGTCTCTTCACGGCACCAGTGTCGGCCATGACCCCACGCCGGGCGCCCACCGGCCGTCCTGCTCGCCGTGCCGGCCGTCCCACCGGTCGGCCGTCGAACCGGTCAGCCGTCCACCAGCAGTGCCCGGACGAGAACCCCGGTCTCCGCGTCACGCCGCGCGGTCACCTCCAGGGCTGCCAGGAACTGCTCCACGAGCCAGTCCCGCAGCTCGGCGACGGGCAGTGGCCTGTCCTCGTCGAGCCAGATCAGCGAGGCCGCCTCCACGGCGGTGATCCACATCCGGATGGTCATCCGCAGCCGCGGCCCCGGCTCGGCGACCCCGAGATGGCTGAGGATGTGCTCGGCGGCGGCCCGGCGCACCCCGTCGACGATGGCGGTCGTCCGGGAGGTCTCCACGACGTTCCCGCCCTGCAGCAGCGCGCTGAACCCGGTGCCGTGCCCGTCGGCGAAGGCGAGATACCGGTCGAGCGCCCGGGACAGCCGGGGCAGCAGCGGGCCCTCGCGGGGCTCGTCGAAGCAGTCCCGCAGCTCGTCGGCGGCGGACCGCAGCGCCGCCTCGTACAGCTGCTGCTTGCCGCCCGGGAAGTACCGGTACACCAGAGGCCGCGACACCCCGGCCGCCTCCGCCACGTCGTCCAGCGACACCCCGTCGGGTGCGCGGTGGGCGAAGAGGGACAGCGCGGCGGCGAGCAGCTGACTGCGCCGCTCCTCGACGCCGAGGCGCCGGTAGGCGGGGGTGGGAGCCGGCGGAGTCATGCTCCGCAGCGTAACCGCCCGCCCCCGGCGGCTGCCCAGGTGTGTGCCGACTGTCCTGCCCGGTTCCTATGCCAGCAGCCCGGACGACTTCCACAGCCGTCGCCCGACCCCACGCAGCACACCGATGTCGTCCAGGAAGTCGGTGAGCCGCTTCGAGCCCTGCTGCATGATGTCCCGGCGGTGCCCGCTCGCCCTGACCTGGGCGACGGCCTCACGCCTGTCCAGGCCGACGTTCGTGTAGACCTCCGGGTTGACGAACGCCACCGAGAAGACGCGGGCGAACTCGCCGGAGGTGATCCGGGTGAACTCCTGCGACCACTTCGGCGCGGTCACCATCTGGCGCCGCAGCTCCTCACGGGCGTAGCGCACATGCCGTGCCTCCTCGACGACATGGATGCGCGTGACGCCCCGGATCAGCGGCTGGACCCGCTCGTCCGGGAAGGTCAGCCGCTGCATCCAGTCCAGGACCTCCTCGCCGAGCAGGGTCGCGGTGAAGGAGCCGGGCGTGGTGGAGATGGTCTTGAACAGCCGGCCCAGGTGCTGGTGCAGCGGGCTCACCGGGTACCACGGTGTCCCGCCGCGGGTGATCAGCCGCGCGAACATCATGGAGTGCCGGCACTCGTCCTCGATCTCGGTGAGCGCGTACCGCACATGTGCGCTGGTGGCGTCCTTGTCGTAGACGTGCCGCACCAGCAGCTGCATCAGGATCAGCTCGAACCAGATGCCGAGCGAGGCGAGCGCCGCCGCCTCGTGCTGCGACAGCCGGATGCGCTGTTCCTCGCTCATCCGCTTCCACAGCGGGGTGCCGTACAGCGAGACCAGCTCCGGCGGCCAGAACCACAGGCCCTCCTCGAAGGGCGCGTCCCAGTCCAGCTCCCTGTCCGGGTCGAAGGAGTGCTTGGCGGAGGCCTCGAGCAGCCGCTGCGCCACCTGCTCCCGGTCCTTGAGCAGGCCGAGCGCGTCGCGCAGACCGTCGATCGCGTCGGTATCCGTCAGGGGCTGGGTCGTCATGGCGGTTCCACCTCGCGGGCCTATCGGGTTACCGGCGGTCACCCGACTTATGAGACCGCCTGTCAGCAAGCCCGTCAATCCCTTGTGCGGGTCTTGTTGACAGATGTCCGCCTGGCGCGGGCGTCAACGGCGCACGCCCCGGCTCGCTTCATGGAGCGGTGAATCGGCGTTCACCCTGGGTAGGCTGACTGCGCCGGTCGGACTCCAGCGCGTGGGAGCAACCATGAGCGCCGTACGCGAGTCCGAGTTGGACGACGACTACCAGTGGCCGCGTCCGCCGCAGGACGGCTGGACGGCGGACGACCTCGACAGGCTTCCCGACCTGCCTCCGCACACGGAGCTGATCGACGGGAGCCTTGTCCTGATGAGTCCGCAGACCGCCTTCCGCATGCGCACGATCCGTCTGCTGGACAATTCACTCTTCGAGCAGGCACCGGACGAATTCGAGGTCTACCGGGAATTCACGGTGACGCTCGGTAGACGAAACCGCCCGGAGCCCGATGTGCTGGTGGCCCGTACCGGTGCAGACACCGGGCCCAAACGGACCCGGCTCCTGCCCGAGGAGGTCCTCCTGGCCGTCGAGGTGGTCCCCGAGGACTCGGTGGACCGCGATCGCGAGACCAGGCCCGTAAATACGCCGCCGCGGGCATCGCGCACTTCTGGCGTGTCGAGGAGAACGACGGCCTCCCCGTCGTCCACGTCCACGAGCTGGATCCGGCGACCAGGTCGTACGTGCCCATGGGTATTTTCCACAACCGCCTCGAGCTCACCGCCCCCTTCCTCATCGACATCGACATCGACATCGACATCGACATCGACATCGACATCGACCTCACCGCCGTCGACCGTCGGCGCTAGACCGAGCAGCCCAGCCCGTCCGGCACCTCGCCCGGGACGGGATCCGCGCCCTGCTGCGGGAACGACGTCCGGAGGGTGAACGCGTAGGGCGTCGAGCCGTGGGCGCGCAGGTGCAGCAGCCGCGCCTCCGCCTCCGCGACCGTGGGGCGGTGGCCCTTCGGGACCCACCACAGGGTCGTCATCGCCTCCTGCACCCGCTCGAAGAACTCCCGCCGCCGCGCCAGCATCTCCCGGTGCCGCCCCTGGTACATGTACGCGGTCAGGGTGTTGATGTCCCGCCACACCGTCATGTTCAGGATCAGCCACGCATCGCCGAAGACGGCCACATCGGTGGCGTTCCCCTCCTCGCTCTGCAGCCGCCAGACGAAGCCGTCGGCGGCCTCGGCGTCCGCGTTCACCGGGTCGAGGTTGTCGACGAAGTCCCTCAACTGCGGGGAATCCAGAGGGGACTTGAGCCGGGCGATGTTGACCTGGGCGAGTTCGTACACGGGGGCGGCTTTCGTCATGGGCCGAACCGTAGGCGCGGAGGACGGGATTCGGCAGCCCTCGTCTCAGCCGATGATCCACGAGGCGGTCCGCCGGCGATGCCTACGGCCTCAGCACCGCCTCCATCACCGCCCGCGCGATCGGTGCCGCCGTGCCGCCGCCGCTGATCTCCCGGCGGCTGGCCGCCGCGTCCTCCACCACGACAGCCACCGCGACCTTCGCCGCCGCGTCCCCGTCGGCCTGCGCCCAGGACACGAACCAGGCGTACGGCGTACCGGAGTTGCCGATCCCGTGCTGGGCCGTGCCGGTCTTGCCGCCGACCACGGCACCGGGGATCGCGGCGTTCGTGCCCGTGCCCTCCTCCACCACCCCGCGCATCAGCTCCCGCATCCGCAGCGCCGTCGACGGGTACATGGCCCGCCGGGACTGCCCCGGGCCGCCCGCCGACACCGTGCCGCCGCCCGCCCGGGTCGTCCGCTCCACCAGGTACGGCTCCCGCACGTTCCCGTTGTCGGCGACGGCCGCCGCGACCATCGCCATCTGCAGGGGAGTGGCCCGCGTGTTGTACTGCCCGATCGACGACAGCGCGACCTGCGCCCGGTCCATCGTGGTGTCGAAGGTGCTGCGCGCCACCGGGAACGGCACCCGCAGTCCCTCCCCGTTGAAGCCGAAGCCCTCCGCCGTGGCCGACAGGTCCGCCAGGCCCGTGGCCACCCCCAGCTTGGCGAACACGGTGTTGCAGGACCAGGTGAACGCCTCCCGCACCGAGGCGTCCGCGCAGCCGCGGGACTCGTTCGTCAGCCGTGTCGTCGTCCCCGGCAGGGTGTACGGGTCGGGGGAGTCCGTCGGCTCGTCGAGGTCGGTGACCACACCCGCGTCCAGCGCCGCCGCCGCGGTGACCACCTTGAACGTCGACCCCGGTGGATACGTCTGCCGCACGGCCCGGTTCAGCATCGGCTTGTCCGGGTCGGCGTTCAGCCGGGTCCAGGCCCGCCGTGCCGCCGCCCCGTTCCCGGACAGCGGCTCCGGGTCGTACGACGGAACGGACACCAGCGCCAGGATCCGCCCGGTCGACGGCTCCACCGCCGCCACCGCGCCCTTGCGCGAGCGCAGTCCCTCGTACGCGGCCCGTTGGGCGGCCGGGTGGATCGTCGTGACGACGTCGCCGCCCGCGTTGCGGGAACGGGTGAAGTCGTTCCACAGCGGCAGCGGCTGGAGCAGCGGGTCGGTGCCCGCCAGCAGTGCGTCCTCCGTGTGCTCCAGCAGGGTCGTCCCGTACTCCTGCGAGGCGAAGCCGGTCACCGGCGCGTACAGCGGGCCGTCGGTGTAGGTCCGTTCGTAGCGCAGATGCTCGCCGGTGTCCCGCGAGCCGGTGACCGGGCGGCCGTCGACCAGGATGTCGCCGCGCGGCTGGTGGTAACGGGCGATGGCGTCACGGCGGTTGGCGGGGTTGTCGTCGTAGGCATCGGCATGAAGCACCTGGACGCGGGTGGCGTTCACCAGCAGGGCGAACAGCAGCAGCGCGCAGAAGACGGCGGCACGCCGGATGTACCGCGTCATGACCCCGCGCCTTCGTCCGCCCCGCCACTCCGGGGACGCCCGTCCCCCTGACGGCGTGCCGAATCGCTCAGCCGGACCAGCAGCGCCACGATCGTCCAGTTGGTGACCACCGACGAACCTCCCTGCGCCAGGAACGGCATCGCCATCCCGGTCAGCGGGATCAGCCCGGTCACCCCGCCCGCGATCACGAACACCTGGAGCGCCACGATCGCGGCCAGCCCCACGGCCAGCAGTCGGCCGAACGGGTCGTGCAGCGCGAGGCCCGTCCGGTAGCCGCGCTCCACCAGCAGCCCGTACAGCAGGAAGATCGCGGAGAGCCCGGCCAGGCCCAGTTCCTCCCCGGCCGTGGCCAGGATGAAGTCGGACTTGACCGCGAAGCCGATGAGGACGGAGTGCCCGAGCCCCAGACCGGTGCCGAGCAGCCCGCCCTCCGCGAAGGCGAACAGGGACTGCGCCAGCTGGTTCGGGCCCTCGCCCGCCTCGATCGAGGCGAACGGCCGCAGCCAGGTCTCGATCCTGCTGTGCACATGGGGTTCCAGCCGGCCCACGGCCACCGCGCCCAGCGACGCCAGCAGCAGTCCGACGGCGAGCCAGCCGGTGCGGCCGGTGGCGACGTACAGCACGACGACGAACAGACCGAAGAACAGCAGCGACGTGCCGAGATCCCGCTCCAGGACCAGCACGCCCACGCTCACCAGCCACACGGCGACGATCGGTCCGAGCACCCGCCCGGTGGGCAGTCGCAGCCCCCAGAACCGGCGGCCGGTATAGGCGAGCGCACCCCGGTTCTTTGCCAGGTACGCGGCGAAGAACACCGCGAGCAGCACCTTCGCGAACTCGCCCGGCTGGATGGAGAAGCCGGCGACGCGGATCCAGATCCGGGCCCCGTTCACCGCGGGGAAGAAGATCGGCACCGTGAGCAGGACGAGAGCGGAGGCGGCGCACACGCGGGTGAAGCGCCGGAGCACCCGGTGGTCACGCAGCAGCAGGACGACCGCGATGAACAGCGACACGCCCAGCGTCGACCACACCAGCTGGGTCGGGGCGGCCTCGTCACCCGGCGTCTCCAGGTCGAGCCGGTAGATCAGCACCAGGCCGAGCCCGTTGAGCAGGACGGCGATGGGGAGCAGGAGCGGGTCGGCCCAGGGCGCCCGGAAGCGCACCGCGAGATGCGCGACCAGCGCGAGCACGCCGAGCCCGGCGCCGTAACCGGCGGCGCCGGGCGGGACGGAGCCGTTCCTGGCGTAACCGACGGCGCAGTAGCCGTACACCGACAGCAGGACGGCCAGGACGATGAGGGCGAGTTCGACGCCACGGCGCCGGGGGAGGGGAGCGGTGGGCGTGGGCGGATCAGCCGTCGCCAGGAAGATTCCGGCCTTGCTCATGTCCGGAACCTACCTACATGTTCCCCTTTGCGTGCTGTGCCCGTCAGCACCAGCGTGGCGCGGGCCCGATGTTGTCGATGTGGCGGGCGGCGCCCCAGGCCCAGGTGCCGTCGGTGAGCAGGTACCAGAGCGGGTTGCCCTGCACGTCGTCCCCGCCGACCTTGCAGTAGATCGAGACGACATCGCCCTTGTGGGCGTACCGGATGACCTTTGAACCGCGGTCCGGCGAAGTGCGCAGGGCGAGCGAGTCGGCCGTGACGACACCCTTGTACTTGCCCCGATCGCCGTGGTTGCCGCCGGCCTGGTTGCCCCAGTCGCCGCCGTTGCCGTTGCCTCCGCCTCCGTTGTTGTTGCCGTGATCGTTGCCGCCGCCGCCGTTGTTGTTGCCGTGATCGTTGCCTCCGCCTCCGCCGCCGCCGTTGTTGCCGTGATCGTTGTTGCCGTTGCCGCCGCCGTGGTTGTTGCCG
>NZ_JBHXQZ010000043.1:0-63617 GCF_042717095.1 Streptomyces sp. NPDC058632
GGGGGGGCCGCGGGGGGGCCCTGTGGGGCCGTCGGCGCCCGGCGGGGGGGGGGGGGGGGGGGCGGTACGGGCCCGCCGGCGGGGGGCCCCCCCGCGGCGTGCCGCCCCCCCCCCCGCACGGCTCCCTCCGGGGTGTCGACAAAGGCTCATCGGTGGGCGGGACGGTAGGCGTCGTTGACGTCCACCGGGGCGGCGCCGCCCCGGACACCGCCACCGGGGATGTGGACGGTGCCGCGTACGGCGACGGCGGCCGTGCCGTGGCGCGGTACCGGCATGGGAGCCAGGCGTTGCCAGCTGTCGCGCACGGTGTCGTACGCCTCGGTCTCGTCGAAGACCGTGTTCGGGTCGGTGCCGTCGTGCCGGCCCTCGCCCCCGAAGGTGTAGATCCTCGTCCCCACGGCCGCGGCGGCGATGCCGCCGCGGGCGGTGGGCATCGGCGCCCGCTCGGTCCAGCGGCGGGTGCGCAGGTGCAGTGCGTAGACGGTGTCCCGCACGTTCACCTGCCCCCGGTCCCGGCCCCCGAGCACGTAGAAGGTGCCACCGACGACGGCCCCGCCCACGTGGTCCCGGGCCTGCGGCAGGCTCGGCAGGGTCTCCCAGCGCCGCGTGATCACGTCGTACGCCGACACGGTGTCCACGGTGTCCTGGAGGCCGCCCGCGCCCGGCACGAGGACGCGCATACCGCCGGCGAGAAGGACCGTCGTCCCGTGCACCCCGATCGCGGCGCTGCCCCGTGCCACACCCGCGGGCAGGGGCGGGAGCCGTCGCCAGCGGTCGGCACGCGGAGAGTAGACGAAGCAGTCGCGGAGGGCCTGCCATTCGGCCCCGCCGGACAGCCCGCCGAGAACGTAGATCCTGTCTCCGACCTCCGCCACATTGGGGTGGTTCATCGCGACGGGGAGCGGAGCCGCGTCCGACCAGGTGTCGCGCCGGGTGTTGTAGACCTCTACCCGTCCGGTGGTGGTGACGCCGCCGGACGGGCCGTCCCCGGGGAGGATGCCGCCGATGACGTACACGTCGTCGCCGACGGCGGCGACGCTGTGCTCCTGCCGGGGGCCGCCGGCGATCGGTGCGCGCCGCTGCCATCCCCCGCGGTAGGGCCCTTGCGGTGTCGCGGGCGCCCCTCCAGGGGATGTCGGGTGGCCGGGATGCGCGTGGGCCTCGGCGGCCGGGGTCACCGCCAGGGCGGCACCGAGGAGCAGAGCTGTCCGCCGCTTCATGAGGAACTCCTTGTGACGTCGCCTGATGTCCACCCGGGGCAGGTGGCTTCGCCGTCGAGTGTTCCTGTCCGCGGAAGGGGCAACCAGGGGATGCGATCCCTGGTGTCGCGAGCACCGGGCTCGGCCGATCGGGCCCTCGAGGTGACCGATCCAGGCCGAGCACAGGGGCTCGTTGAGCGGGCACAGGGGCTCGTCGAGGGTCGCCCAGTGGTGCACGCGGTCGCCGAGGCGTTCGGCGACGACGGAGGCGTACGCGGCGAAGTGCTCGGCGGTGTCGCGTTCCGGCCGGCCCCCCGACGGGACGGGGAACGGGGAGCGACAGCGGCGGCGCGATGACGCGCGGCCGGTCTCCCTTCACTGGTCATGGATGCGCGGCCCGGGGGCGGGCGGCGCCTGCCCGCTGAGTGCAGGGAGGACGGAGGGGGTGGAGCCACGTATTCTCCACGGGCGCCGACGACTATGATGTCTCACATCCCGACACGGCATTCCTGAGAAGTGAGATGCCTGAGAGCCTTGGGCAACCGTTCTCCGTGGAAAGACCGTGAAATGCCCGCACCAGCCACCACCACAGCCCAGGCACCCGCCAACTCGCGGTCCCGTGTCCTCGTCGCGAGCCTCATCGGCACGACGATCGAGTTCTACGACTTCTACATCTACGCGACCGCCGCGGTCCTGGTCTTCCCCTCGCTCTTCTTCCCGGACAGCGACCCGACCACGGCGCTGCTGTCGTCGTTCGCGGTGTTCGGTGCCGCGATGGTCGCCCGCCCGATCGGCGCGATCGTCTTCGGGCACCTCGGCGACCGGCTCGGCCGCAAGGGCACGCTGGTGGCCTCGCTCCTCACCATGGGCATCGCCACTTTCCTCATCGGCATACTGCCCACCTACGAGCAGGCCGGCTGGATCGCCACCGCGCTGCTGGTGGTGATGCGGCTCGCCCAGGGCTTCGCGCTCGGCGGTGAGTGGAGCGGCGCCGCCCTGGTCGCCACGGAGAACGCCCCGAGGAACAAGCGCGCCCTCTACGGCACGTTCCCGCAGCTGGGCGCCCCGCTCGGCTTCATCATCGGCAACGGCCTCTTCCTGGTCATCGGCGCCCTCCTGCCGTCCAGCGCCGGCGCCGACCCCTCGCAGCCCTCCGAGGCCTTCCTGACCTGGGGCTGGCGCATTCCGTTCCTGTTCTCGGCGGTGATGGTCGCGATCGGCCTGTGGGTGCGGATGCGCCTGGTCGAGGCGCCGGTCTTCTCCAGGACCCGTGAGGCGGGGCTGGTGCGGAAGCTGCCGCTGGCCACCGTCTTCCGCAGCCACGGGAAGCAGTTGGTCCTCGGCACCTTCTTCATGCTGGCGACGTACGTGCTCTTCTACCTGATGACCACGTTCTCGCTGAGCTACGGCCGTACCGCCGAGGACGCCGCCGTGCCGGGCCTGGGGTACAGCTACACCACCTTCGTCCTGATGATGATCTTCGGGGTGCTGTTCTTCGCCGTGTTCACCCTGGTCTCCGGCCCGCTCGCCGACAAGTACGGCCGCCGCTCCACCCTGATCTGGGTCACCTCCGCGATCCTGGTCTTCGGGCTGGTGTGGGTGCCGCTGATCGGCATGGGCACGCTCGGCGTGGTGCTGTGGCTGGTGCTCGGGTTCACGCTGATGGGCATGACCTTCGGCCCGATGGGCGCGCTCCTGCCCGAGCTCTTCCCGACGAGCGTGCGCTACACCGGCTCGGGCATCTCGTACAACGTCAGCTCGATCCTCGGCGCGGCCGTCGCCCCGTTCATAGCGGTGGCCCTGTGGGAGGCGGGTGACGGCTCGCCGTGGCTGGTCGGTGTCTACCTCTCCTCTATGGCGCTGCTGACCCTGGTCGCGCTGATCGTCGGCAAGGAGACCAAGGACGTCGCCCTCGACGAGGGCGAGGCCCCCGCCGGCGCCGGCACCGCCGCCGACCGGGACGGGTCCCCCGCCTCCACCATGGCCCCCTGAGCCTTACGCGTCCCACCGTGTCCCCCTCCCCCGCATGGGGAGGGGGACACGGTGCTGTCTTCACGGCTGCTCCGTGACCACGGCGAAAGGGCCGTCGAGGGCGACTCCTGCTTCGCATCGTGGGAGCGGGTGGCCGAAGATCGGGCGGCCGCGAGCGAGGGGCGTCCGGGGCTCCACGTCCTCCACTTGCGGGAGCACCTCACTCGCGAGGGGTTCGAGGTGGTCGAGGAGTTCGAGGTCAGTGAAGTCGGTGAAGTCGGTGAAGCCGTTCGGGAAGGACCCAGCGGCTGCCGACACCTGCCGCAGCAGTGGAGCGAGCTACTGGCGCACCCGGAAATCACCCAACAGAGTCCAGAGGTTGGTCAAAGTCCCCTCGTCACCACGTCCTGGGGCTCGCCGTTGACCGTCACGGCCGGATCGGCCTCCACCACGCGCACGGACATGTCGACCGGTGCGAGGCGGGCGTTGGCCGTTTCGGCTGCCGAGAGGTGCCGGACGTTGGAGGAGCCGTCGGCGAACGGGCGGACGGTGTGGGCCAAAAGACGGGTCAGCTCATCGTCGAGGCCGTGCTGCAGTGGGGTGCCGTCGGGGCCGAAGGAATCGATCTCGCGCTCGGCAAGCACCACGCCGGTTTCCACGTGGGTGGCGGTGAAGCGCAGGATGCCGCTCTCGTTGTAGCGGAACTTGATCTCGATCTTGTTCCGGCGGATGTCCTGTTCGCGGGTCGGAAGGCCCACCTCGATGTTGGCCAGGGCGAAGGCACGGTCGCTGTCGGCCGGGTAGCCGGCCTCGCCCTCGATCACCGGCACGCGCACGAAGGAAGCGCCCGGGGTGTCCGGGTAGAAGGTGGCCGAACCTTCTGCGGGGAGCGTGGCGTTACGTCGGATGATGGCGCGGAAGCCCTTCTGTTCGCCCGCGCTCACGGCCGTTCCCAGGTCGTAGCTGGTCACTAGGGAGAAGTCGCTGTCGTCGCCGAGTTCGCCGTCGAGAGAGGCCGCATAGATGGCCGCGCCTCGAGCGACGGCGGTCATGGGCCGGCACAGGCCGCTGTCGACGATGCGGTCGTGGCCGAGGAGTTCGCCCAGGGCGTGACGCACCTGGGGGATCTGTGAGGTGCCGCCGATCATCAGGACGGAATCGATGCCGTCCGGGGTGATGGCCAGGTCTTCCAGGGCTTGCTGGACCGCCTCCAGAGCGCGGGTGATGAGCGGGGTGATCGCCTCGGTGTACTCGGCCGCGGTGATCCTGACCTCACGCTTCGAGATCGAGGGGGCGAGGCCGACCGGGAGGTCGAAGAAGAGCGCGCCGTCCGTCGGCACGGAGGACAGGGCGATCTTCGTCAGCTCGACCGACCGGCGCCACCGGCGTCGTTCGGCCTTGGTGAGCTGGTCCGCGGTCAGGCCGATCTTCTGCTGGATCAGCTGGGCCAGCGCGTTGTCGAACTCCAGGCCTCCGAGGGCGGTGATACCGCGGGAGGTCTGCTCCTCGAAGAGGCCGTCGTCGTATCCCAGGACAGTGACGTCGATGGTGCCGCCGCCCCAGTCGAAGACGAGGAAACGGCCGGGGATCGGGATGCCGTGGACGTACGAGATCGCAGCTGCGGTGGGCTCGTTGAGCAGGGCCCGGACCTTCACTCCGCCGAGCACTGCCGCGGCACGGGTGCGGTAGCGGGCGCCGCCCGTCGCCTTGGCGGGGACGGTGACGACCGCGTCGGAGAGGTCGAGCAGCTGGGCGGAGACACCTTCCTTCATGCGGCTGAAGAGGGAGGCGGCCGCGACCGTGCTGTGGAACTTCTCCGAGCCGACCCAGGCGTGGTGTTCCTCGAGCTGGGCCGCGACCTCGAGGCCGCCGATGCCGCCGTCCTTCTCGGCACCCGAGCGAGTGCCGAGCATGCGCTTCACGGCGTCGAGTGGCTCGCTGGTGCCGGTCTTCGCCTCCCAGCCGAAGCAGAGGGTCCGCTGGAGGTCGCGGACGGACAGCACGGAGGGGAAGAGCTGCTCGAACTCCGGTTGACGCCACTGGGACGGCACGTTGTCACCGTCGATCGGCAGCACCTCGGTGGTGTGCCCGTTCCAGCGAGCAACAACCGAGTTACTCGTGCCGAAGTCAATGCCAAAACTCATCGCGTGTCTCTCTGCTTCATCTGCTTGCTGGCCGCAGCGCGCAACGACTGCTTATAACTCGTCTTCTTCTGTACACGACCACCTGTCGTCATATCCTGTGAACCAGTCGGAGACCAGGCACCGTCACGCGATTCCTCCTTGGGAACGCGCCGATCGCTGTTTCCCTCAGAGCGGGGAGACATAATGCGCCGCTCTGACTGCTCACCCCTAGATCGCTGCCGAGACAGATCCACTGATTTCCTCGCTGGAGAGCGATAACTCGCGCTGGCGGGTTCTGCAACCTGACCGTCTTCGACATTCCCGTTGCCGTCCGTACCTCGGTCACTTTTATCGATCTCCCTGACTAGCGCATCCCCAGGCTCCTGTTGAACGCCAGGCATCTGACCCCGATGAACCTTCTTCTTGTGCGGAGAATCACCAGGACCCCCACTGAGGTCCTTCTTCTGCTTTTTTCCCGTCTCCGCATGTGTGGCCCTGCGCTTCTGCCCCGGCTTCACCTTTTCCGTTGCAGGTACCGGCAACGGATCCTTAGGAACGGCCCTGAGCCATCCACGCTCAACAACCTTCCCAGATTCAATGTCGACATAAGCAGGTGCTGCGACTTCATATACAACCGACCCACAACTCATCACCCCTGGAGGATCTTCCACCACATTGAACCGTGAATGATCATCAGCCTTTCCGACAACCTCCAAGCCGGCCCGCGACAACTCATGATCGATCCGCGCCAATACGAGCCTCAGACTTTTGGACTCCAGAGTCTGACGATGAATAGCAGCCAACTGGGCCAAGTGCATCTGGCGGGTCCTCACCCCCTCCATCACACCGCTCCGTACAGAATCGGAAATTTGAGGAAGGACACGTCTCATCAACTCAGTCCGGATGGCATCAGCAGGATCACCCTCTGCCCCCTTGGCCTCAAGAAGGGCACCCAAAGTCTCAGCTACGCGTTCCAGTTCCTCTTCCACCACAGGCAGGAGTGCTTCGTTGATGGACTTGAGGATCGCCGGCGCATCCAGGGCTCCCACAGAAATCTTGGGGATGTCACTGGCAGCAAACTTCCAAGGTTGCATATCAGCCGCTTTGGGTTTGCCGTCGCCGGAGTATTGTTCCCGCCCTGCAAAAGATTCTCGCTTTTTCCGGGCTTCGCGCGCCCTGCGACTTTTAGTCATGATGTGCTGCTCTCTGGGTCTTCAAGGGCTGCGGTTTTTTCAGCAGCCGGGGAAAGGCGTTCTGTCGCCCTGGTGATTATTTCTCGGGCCGCCTCGGTGCGAGACCACGCGCGGTCGCTGTCCGTGGGCGGCTGGGTGAGCCTTTGCAGAGGCTCGGGCGGGAGTTCCAGCCGGTGGCTCGTGCCGGCGGGGTCCTCCCAGCGGTGCGGGGCGAGCGGGACGGCGAACCGGAGTACTTCCTGCTGCTCGCGCTCAGCCTTCTCGATCATGTCCTTGGCGCGGTTGATCCGGACGCGACCGCTGTCGTCGAGCTCCTTCCTCAGGGCGCGCCAGGCCTTTTTCCAGTCGTCCGCCCCGTCAAGTACGCCGAGCACCAGATAAGGGCTGAGCAGCTGGTCCCGTTCTCCGCGGGGCCGGTCCTCCAGGAAGCTCCGATTCTTCCGCAGCGCGGCCACGGCGCCTTCACCGAGCTGGTCCCGCGCCGGGGGGCGGCCTTCGGCGTCCTGCTCCAGGAGTGTGAGGGACTCCGTGGTCTCCTGGCCGGCACGCAGGTAGGCCTGGACGTTCTGGGCCTCCCAGCGCACCGGCTGCGAGTGGTGCCGGAGCCTCGCGGCCATGGTGAGCGCAGCCCTCCTCCGCTGTTCCGCCGTCTCGTCGTCCCCGCGGAGGAGGGCATGGTGCATCTGCCGCACTGCCCTGATCAAAGTCCGCACGCTGATCCAGCCGTTGAACCTCCTGTGGCTCGCGCTGCGCACACTGGAGTGGATCCGCTCCAGGAGAACCCACAGCCGCTCGTCGGCGACGAGGTCGTCCGGAACCTCTCCGGTCCGCCGCACCTCGCGCAGGGCGTCGAGGAGCTTCTGCGTCGGCGGCAGGAGGCCGGTCCACTCCTCGGCGATGGTTTTGGCATCGTTGGCCTGCAGCCTCACCAGTAGGCGCCAGTCCTGCGGCCAGTCACGGCCGGGTTCCGTTCCGGGGCCTGCCTCCCGGCGCTCCCGTTCCAGGGGCCAGGCCAACAGGTCCATCTCCTCGTCGGTGAGGGAGGCCGGGTCCAGGCGGGCGCGGAAGTAGGCGGCACGGGAGGTGCCGTCGCACTCGGGGAGCGCGCCGATCCACTCCTCGTCGATGTAGTCGTCGAGAAGCGGCCGGGGAAGCTTCGCCAGGAGCGCCCTCTGCCGAAGGGTCGGCAGGTTGGTCTCCATCAGGCGACGGTCGTCCTGGTAGATCTGCCACATGCTGCCCGGCTCCCCCAGGAGCGGCAGCGGCTTGTCCTCCAGCAGGGCGCGGGCGCAGTCGTCGAGTCGGTCGTTGAAGACGTCCAGCCCATGGTCCTGTGCCATGACAAGCAGGGAGACGCCCGTGACCGGGTCGTCCTGCCGGGACGCCGCATCGGCCGCGGCCCGGGCCAACTTCTGCGCGGAGAGCGTTCCGGTCTCCGCCTTCAGGACATCGGGCAACATGATTTCGGCGAAGGAGCGGGCGCGCTCCCAGTCCTCCCGGTCGACGAATCTTTCGGGGACCGGCTGGGGCATAACCGGCTCCGGCTGTTTCTGCGGCGGAACAACCGGAGCAGGGCCGCCGGGAGCTTCCGTGCCCCGCGGAGCTTTCCCGACGGTCCGGCCCTGGGCACGGGCCTGGAGGAGGCTGAGGCGACGGGCGATCTCGCGCTGCCGCAGCTCCTCCAGACGGGCCTGCTCGTCCTGGCCCGCTCCCAGCGGGGTTCCTGCCGTCATCAGAGTTCCTCCGCGAAGATGTGCACCTGCTCGATCACCGCGGCAGGGGTCCGGTCCAGGCTGTAGGAGTCGGCGAAGGCGATCCTGGTGGCGAGGCCTGCGGCACGGACCTCGTGACGCAGGGCCCGGATCCGTTCGTTTCCGCACTCCTCGTCGGCGGACTCCAGCGGATGCTTGACGGCGACCGCGACGGGCTCGCCGGTGAAGTCCGAGGTGAAGAGTGCCACCGGCCCGGCGGCGGTCTCCTTCAGGCTGACATTGAGCTCCTCGTCCGCCCAGCCCCTGAGCAGAACGGCGTGTTCCTCCGGGTCGATCCGCAGTTTCCGGCCGCGCAGGGCGTCGGTCAGGTCGCGGGCGAGCCGCCAGTCGTACAGCGGGTGGAGGCGCATGTTGGAGTAGTCGCGCAGGCAGGCGTAGCAGGAGCTGCGGCAGTTCCGCGCGTGATGGTCGGCCTCCAGGTCGTGCACGTACCGGTCGACCGCCTGGAGGAATTCCTCGATGTGTTCCTCCGAACCGAGATAGGTGCTGAAGCCCGCGCCGTTGTCGAGGCTGTCCGCCAGGTAGGCCATGACGGGAGCGGCCACGGGGGCGTCCGAGCCGTGGATGCCGCTGAGGAGTTCCTCCGGCTGCACGTCCAGGTGCGGGGCGGCGGCACGGCGCAGCAGGGCCGCCAGCGAGTACCAGGCGGCGCGCCGGCCGTGGTATGCCTCGGGGAAACCGTCGACCTGCCGGGACTTCGAGATGTCGAAGCGGAGGCCCCGGCTCGCGTCGAGGGCGTCCTTGGCCCCGATGAAGAGCATGTCGGTGTGCTGGGTGGCGCCGAGGGCGATCTCCAGGTCGGCTTCCGCCTTGGGGTGGTCCAGAGCGAGGTATCCGCGCCACGAGCCGGTGTTCTTGACGAACCGGAAGAGCTTTCCGGCGTTGGTGTTGACGATGTAGCGGTCGCCGCTACCGGTGTGGACGACCATCCAGTCGTCGGCGGCACGGTGGATGCGCGGGGCGGTCTTCTCCAGGTCGGTGGCGGTCCGTGCGCTGGTGGCGTTGGAGCCGAGCTCCCGGTAGCCGTCGTAGTCCCGTGCCTCGCGGGCGGCCCGGAAGCCTGCGGGCTCCCGGAAGGGGACGGCCCTGTAGTACTTGCTCTCCGCGCCGCAGGCGGGGCAGATGCCGGCGCTTCCGGTTTCCGGGTCGACAACGGCCTGCGGGTCCACGTGGGAGCAGATCCGGCACATGGCGACCAGTTGTTCCGGTCCGAACGGGTCCTCGGCGGCCTGCACTCCGCGACCGCTCGGGACGAGGGAGACCACTCCGCTGGAGCGGAGCAGGCGGCCGTCCTGCGGGGTTTCGCTGCCCGGTGCGAACTTGCTTAGGGCGACGGCCAGGTCGCGGTTGACGGAGTCGGCCGGCGGCCAGGGGAAGGTCTTCTGCGGGATGCTCCGGTAGAGGAGGCGGGAGCGGGTCGGGAAGCCGAACATGGGCAGGAGACCCGCCTCCGCCAGACGCTGGCTGAGGTCGGAGTGGCCGACCGTCCGGGCTGCCACCTCGTCGACCTGGCCGAGGAGTTCGTCGACGGCGGCCACCGGGTCGAGGGAGGCGACGCTCTCCGGTGTTCCGGCCCGGAGGGCGGCGGCAGCGGCTCTGACGCGGTCCGGGTGCTCGGCGATCCAGCGGCGGACGGCACCACGATGCGTCGGCCAGTCGGCGGCGAGGCCGAACTGTCCGTGGACGTTGCTCGTCATGTCCGGCCCCTTCCGGCGGTCCTTCGGCTGCAGGGGCTCGAAGGCCTGGCGCAGGACCTCTCCCAGCAGGACCCGCCGGAAGACGGAGACCATTCCGAGGACCAGGTAGGGCGGCGGAGTCGGATCGTTGGTGATGGCTTCCGGACGGGCGAAGTAGTGCTCGTCGTGACTGCGGCCGCGGCAGACGGTGAGGGCCACGGCGACCGGGCTGTTGCGTCGGCCCGCGCGCCCCACCCGCTGCTGGTAGTTGAAGCGGGTGGGCGGCATGTTGGCCATGATCACGGTGTTGAGGGGGCCGATGTCGACACCGGCCTCCATGGTCGTGGTCACAGAGAGCAGTTCCAGGCCGTCCGCCTGCGGGACGTCGTTGTCGCCGAGGAAGACGTCCTGGAAGAGGCTCTGCCGACGCTGGGCCTCCAGCCGGTCCGTCTGGCCGGTCAGCTCCGCGGTGCGCAGGGGGAAGTCGCCGGTGCGGTGGGCGGCCTTCCAGGCGTAGTAGTCGTCTTCGAGGACTCCGCTGTACTGCTGGGGCACGGCGGGCAACGGGGTCAGGCACTTGGTGCACAGCCCCGTGCCCGGGTGGAGGTGCGGCCGGTGGCAGGAGCTGCACGTCCAGGTCTTGTTCTCGCCGGGGCGGAGTGCCACCTTCTCCGGTTTGACGACGTAGTCGACCACGGCGTCCTTCCAGACGCCGAGCACTCGGTCCTCGATCGTCCGCACATCGGTGCCCTGGCGTTCGGCGATCTGCTTCCAGAAACGCTTCAGAGGCGCGGGCGGCCTCTGCAGAGAGCCGCGTATCCGGGTGAAGCGCCGCATCAGGCCGAGGATGCGCAGGCTGGCACGGGCGACGGCCTGATCGCTGTCCGGGCCGGTCTCCAGGGGCGAGCGGTCGTCGCGCAGGCAGAGCCAGCCGAGTCCGAGCGATTCGAAGTCACGGCCGCCGCCGGAGAAGAGGCTTCCGATGGTCTCGAGGCGGAGGCGGGAGCGAAGGCGGTTGAGCAGTTCCTCCTGTGCCTGGGTGTCCACCACCGCTTCCCGGTCCCGCTCCCAGTTGTAGAGCGCGGTCCAGGGCTGTCCGGCCGAGGTCTGCTGGAGCGAGGCCGCGGGGCCGGCGGGGTTGGTGCCGTACTTCAGCAGCATGCCTTCGAGGTCGGAGGCGAGGTCGTCCAGTGAGGGCAGTTCGGAGAACTTCCGCTCCAGGTCGGGCAGGAGTTCCGGTTCCGCGTCGAGGTCGTCGGCGAGGATCGCCTTCAGGCGCCCCCAGTCCGCCGGGTTGCGGTCCCGCAGCCGTTCCATGGCGGAACGGGCACCGGCACGGTCGACGGCTTCCCCGGTGTAGTGGGCCTTCACCAGCTGGAGGTCGCCGAACGGATCCCCCTGGCTCTCGACGGCCTGGGCGCTGAGCAGGCGGAGAAGGTCCTGGTAATGGCGGAGGGCAAGACCGCTGGCGAGTTCTGAGGCGTCGTCACGGCTGTCGGAGAAGGCGATCGCCTTGCGCCGGCCGTCGGGGAGGTGGCCGAGGGCTTCGGTCACCAGCACCTGGTTGATCTTGTAGAAACCGGTGCGCATCCGCCGGACCGGCGCGTTGCGCAGCCGGTCGGGGGATTCCAGCGGGACGAAACGGCCGTCCCTGTCGTACTTGATCTCCCAGTCGTCGCCGCAGGCGGGGCAGCGGGTGGGGAAGGCCTGGAGCCGGGCCGGGTCGTGGGCCGGCTTCTTGCCCTCCTTGTCCAGGGGCACGGAGATGTGGAACGACCATCCGGTGTGCCGGACGTCCCGGTTCTCCAGGCGGCCGGTGGCGGGCTGGTAGGCGCTGCGGCGGAACTCGAACTCGACCTGCGGCCCGCCGTCGGACAGGCCCGCGTGCCAGTCGGGGTCGTCGAGGCCGAGGCCCTTGGTCTGCGGCCAGTACACGACGTAGTTCGCCGCGGTGGGTGCGCCGCCGGCCTCGTCGGGGAGCAGGTCCATGTCCGGGAAGTCGGTGTGGAGGGCACCGGTGAACTTGCGCCGCCGGGTGTCCTTGGGGCTGGCGTACCCGCCCAGCATGAGGTCGCCGCAGGCCTGGCAGGAGAGGAGTTCCAGGACACGGGCGCCGCAGGTGCAGCGGGAGGTGGGCTCGGCGAAGAGCCGGCCGACCCGGCGTTCGGGGCCGTGCTCCACGGGGATGTCGGGGCAGTCCGGGTCGGAGCAGGTCCAGACGCCCTCGATGTTCCGGAAGAAGAAGTGGGCGCGGAGCTGGGGAAGTTCGTGGTCCTGGGCGGAGCCCAGTGTGCGCAGAACGCCGTGGAGAGCGCCCTGGCGCTGTTCCTCGGGGACGCCAGGGAAGAGGTTCTTCGCCAGTTCGGGTGCGGGCAGGGCACGAGGCTTGCCGCCGGGAGTGAGTGCGCGCTGGAGCGCCGGGCCGAGGCCGGTCGCCCGGGCCAGGGCGACGGCTTCGTCCTGAGTGAGGGGGTCCGTCGCGGCCTGCCCGAGGAGTTCGGCGTGGGCGGCCAGGTCGCCCCCGCCGCGGATCTCCTTCACCTTTCCGGGGATGATCACGCGCCGGGAGCCGGGCAGGGCGAAGAACCCGTCGAGAAACTCGTCGTCCCGGCCGGCCTCCAGGGAGGCGGAGGCGGCGAGCACACGCAGCTTCTCTGGGTTCTTGTCGAGGCCGAGGCGGTGGCGGAGGTTGCGCAGCAGGTAGGCCACCTCGGTGCCGGCCGTGCCGCGGTACATGTGGAGTTCGTCGAGGATCAGGGTGAGGCGGGCGCCAGGGGTCTCCTCCAGCCACTTCCTGGTGGCGGTGAAGATGTGCTCCTCCTGCTTGCGGAGCAGCATGATGTTCAGCATCGAGTAGTTGGTGATCATGATGTCCGGCGGCGCGGCCTGCATGTCCCAGCGGACGTGCATCTCCGCTCCGCCGAGGCGCGGGATGAAGGGCCGCAGCTCCTCGTCGAGCTTCTCGTCGGCCTTGCGCTGCCGTTCCTGGACCTCCCGCAGGTACTGCCGGAGACGGAAGTTCGCCGGCTCGGAATCGCGGCTGCCGGAGACGGGGGTGGCTCCGGTGTAGCGGCCGAAGTAGAAGCGGTGTCCGTTGCGCTTGCGGTCCAGCCAGGCGTGGGCCTCTCGGCTGTCCAGCGACTTCCGGAGCCGGACCAGTTGGTCGTCGGCGAGGGCGTTCGTGGGGTAGAGGATCAGTACGCGCACGGCGGCGGGGTGCCCCTGCTCGCCCTGTCGGCTGGGCACGTGGTCGCCGTCTTGCTGCCACCATTCCCGCTGCACCGCACGGGTGCCCTGCCAGTGGGCGGACTCGGCGACCAGGTCGGCGAGGACCGGCAGCAGGAAGGACTCCGTCTTGCCGGAACCGGTGCCCGCGGTGACCACGAAGTCCTTGCCCTCGCAGGCGGCGACCAGGGCGTCGTGCTGATGCTGGTAGAGGCTGTTCACGCCGTCGGGGAGGGTGAAGCGGGCGAACTCGGCCGCGTCGGGGTGCGCCCCTGCTTCGGCGAAGGACTCCGCGATACCGACGCCCCGGGAGGCGTATTGCGGGCGCAGCTCGATCAGCGGGTCGCGCCAGGCCCCGTTGTCCCGGTCCAGGAGGTTGCGCCGTTCCTCCATGACGGAACGGTCGTCGACGCTGAACGGGGTGTCGTAGTAGCGGAAGAGCGCGCTGCGCAGGTCGTCGAACGTGCCCATGACGTCCTGAACGTCGGTGTTCGTCACCGCCGCTGTCTGCTGTTCGACGCTCACTTGGCCCTCCCGCCGGTGGCCGCCACCGGTCGCGGCATGATCTCCAGGTTCTGCCGCAGCGAGGCCGCGATCGCCTCGGCGATCGCCCTCGGCACGTTGTCGTACGCGCGGGTCTGCGTCTGCTTGCCCACCGAGGGCGGGAAGCCGCTGCACAGGACGGTCGCGCGCTCATGCAGGGCGGGCAGGGGCGCGTACCGGTCGACGAAGAGCCGGCCGATGCCGGCACGGCCCTTGCCGGACTCCGGCCGCCAGCGCATCGCGTCGGTGCGGTGGCGGGCGAGTTCCAGGTAGACGCCCGTCTCGCGTTCCACCGCGTGGAAGACGCCGTTGCGGCGGACGCGGGTCAAGCGTGCGTAGTCGGCTCCGCGCCACCGGTACAGGCCGTCCTCTTCGTCCCTTGCTACGGGGACGAACCGCTGAAGGCGCAGTTCGTACTTCTCCAGCGTGTCGGCGGTGCTCCCACCGGGCGGTGCGGACTCGGGGCCCACCACCGCCTGCGGAAGCAGCTCCGTCAACTGCAGGGCAGCGCAGGGGACATGGCGGACCCTGAGGAACTTCGCGGCTTCCTGCAGGGTCCACGGGTCCTCGTACTGGAACAGGAGGGTGTCGGGCAGCGGGGCCTCACCGGCCTCCGGTCGGTGAGGGACGGTGATCAGCTCCATCCACTCCTGTGCCGCCTCCTCGACACGCGTGCCGATCCGCGCGGTGCGCGCGCCGGTCAGCACCGCGAGGCCGTCGGCGTGGGGCAGCCGGGTCAGTACCGGCGGGGCCACCGACCAGCGGTCGGCGCGCAGGTCCACGTCGATGAAGCCGAGGGCGGCGGCCTTACGCATCCAGTCCCAGTCGGCGTACTCCTTCAGCTCCAGGCCCCATGCCTGGGCCTGGCCGCGGACACCGTCGCGCAGTGCGGACGTCTTGCCACTGCGGCTCTCGCTCAGCCAGCGCAGGAGGATCCCGCCGAACTCGGTGCTGCTCATCGGTCCCGTCATCGGTCCAGCTCCTTCGCTGCCTGCACGTACGCGGCCCACGTGGACTCGACGGACGCCTGCTGAGCGTTGAGGACGGCGCGGGCCCATGCCCGCGGGTTGCCGGTGCTCTTCGGCTTCGGTGTTCCGGGGTTCACCGGGCGGCCCTTCCAGCACCCGCTCCGGCGCTCCAGGAGCCAGCCGCCGATGCCGTGGAAGTCGGCCTCGAAACGAAGCGGGGCGGGGGTGTCGGGAAGACGTTCCGTCCACCAGTCCGGTTGCTCCGGGGCCTCCAACGTCCACAGCCGTCCGTCGGCCGCCGCGAACACCACCTCGTCCACGTCCCGACGGCACAACTCCATGACGGCTGCCGCGTTCTGGGGGGTGGCGCCCGTGCAGTCGGCGCCGGTGATGCCGGTCGGCAGGGTCTGTTCGACGAGGAGGGAAGGCGACTCCGAGGCCTTGCCGTCCACGACGGTGAAGCCGCAGACCTTGGTCGCCTTCGGTTCGACGACGGCCTGGTCCGCGGTGGCGAAGCCGATCTCCGCGCCCGCGTAACTCACCGTGTGGCGGCCCGGCTCCAGCCGGAGCACGGCCAGGGGGACGGGGCGGCCTGCGGCGATCGCCTTCCTGAGCTCGGGCCGCTCCTTTCCGTCGACCAGGAGGGTGCTCGTGCCCTCCGTGGCGTCCGGGAGGACCACCTGGGGCTCGCCTCCCCGCAGATACAGGTGGGGATCGAGCGAGGGCGCGAGCTTCAGCCCGCCCTCGAGGCGGAGCTTGAACTGGGCCGGGGGCTGCAGGAGGCCGACCGCGCCCTGCACCTCCTGGAGCGCCCGGCGCAGGGTGACCGCGTCGTCGAAGGTGACGGGCTTGTGCAGGGACCAGCCCTGCGGCACCCAGGCCAGCTTGCCGGTGTCGGCGCCCCGGCCCGTGGTCGCGGCCTTGTCCAGCAGCCGCTGCACGTCCCGCTGCGCGGTCGGGGCGGCGAGCACCACGTGCGCCTCTCCCGGGCGGAAGCCGTCGGTGCCGGCCCAGACACCGAGCACGTCGTCCCGTGCGAGCACCAGGACGGAGGAGGAGGGGCGGCTGAGCACCAGGTTGTCCCCGTCGCGGCGGATGCCCCTGGTGAGGGTGTCCGCGCTCGGGGCGGGCAGGCCCATCACCTCGTAGTAGGCGGTGTCGCCGAGCTGCTCGAGGACGACGCCGCCCCTGAGTTCGATGCGCTTCTTCTGCTCCGCGGACCGCAGGCGCGCCACCCAGCTGAGACGCCCCGCGTCCAGCCGCACCAGGAGTTCGGCCCGGGTGGCACCGGTGGGCACCAGCTCGTCCGAACCGTCCCAGGAAGCGGCGTAGTTGCCGATCAGCTTGGCGAGGAAGGGGCGGAACTCCTCTTCCTGCAGAGCGTTGCGGAAGCCCTTGGAGAAGTGCCGCTCCATGCCCCGGATCTCGATCTGGGCCAGCAGCGTCTCCCCCGGCAGCGGCCAAGTCGTGCCGTGTTCCCGCAGCGACCGGAAGAACTTCGGCAGGAAGGACCGGTCCGCGCCGCTGAGGAGCGCCTGGGACTGGGCGAATCCGATCATGCTGCGGTTGGAGGGCAGGTCGGCGGGGGCGGGGAGGGTGCAGAGGCCCCGCGCGCCCTTCTGGCTGTGCTGCCAGGAGGCCAGCACCTGCCACATGCGAGAGACGGGCTCGTAGTGGTGGCTGCCCAGTTGCTTCTCGGCTCCGGTCAGCAGCTCGGAGAAGCGGGCGTGGTAGGCGGTGGCCCGGTGGTTCCGGTCGTTCACCATCCGGGACGCGGCCATCACCGAGCAGGCCAGCAGCGGCAGGAAGGCGGGCACGCCGTCCTTGTCCTGCTGCCGCCTGCGCCAACGGTAGTCCTCCAGCGCGCTGTACGGTTCCGCGGTCCCCAACCGCAGGAACCTGCCCACGCACTGGGCGAGGGGCTCCTCCAGGCCGTATCCGTGCCTGAGCTCCTGCTCCACGTCATCGTCGACGTAGAACAGCGTCGGGTGGCCGGCGTGCTGCCGTCCGAAGAACTCCTCGGCCAGCACTTCCTGCCACACCCGGTAAGAATGATCCACTCTGTCCCCAAAAGAGAGTTTCCAATGCCCTGTTCATGAAATTCCCCGGCATGGAACGGTCTTCCACGTCGCCCTCAACCCGTCACTGGCAACGGGCTACTGCCGCACGCCCTTTCAGGCGCAGCCCTCGACTGCCGCTGCCCGGCGTAACCCAACGGCACGCAACACGCAAAGACTTCCCACTTACCCCCACCGTTTCCACGAGCTTTCATGGCGGTGCTCGCACCACCACCAGGAAGCCATGGCCAGAGCTTCACCAAGGGCAATACGCCCGCAGCAATCGCAGCCCCCACCGCGATCACCCAGGAACACCAATTGATTTACCCTGGAACAAAAGGCTACCTGTACAAGTGATGCGAGCGAGACAGGGGCCGTCCATTGGGCTGCTGTCGGGTGGTGCGCCCTGGGCGCGCGCGTCAAACCACTGCGACACTTGTCGCCCGCACCCCCGTCAGCTGTCTCCCCGGCGTTCACTGCCCCACCCTCCCGACCTCCTCGGCAGGCGACGCCCTCTACGCCGCCTCCTTCGACGCGGCGGCCCCCGCCTTCATCCGCGGCTCCCTGCCGAAGAACGCGCGGTACTTTTCGACCGTCCCGATCTCCTTGAGGATCTTCTTTATCCATGCCTGGGTGTAGACGTATTGATCGAAGGCTTCGTTGTACGAGCAGTATCCGGCGACGGTGGCATAAGGGTTGTCGGAACCCTTGACCGGACGGGCCCTCAGCCGCTTCCACATCTCCACGTGTTCTCTGGAGGCGCTGAACCGGAACGGCAGTTGCTCCTCGACGCGGGCAGCGACCTGCGCCGGGCGCATCCTGTTCAGGTCCGCCACTTCGACATGGCGGTCCCTGGTGATGACGGAACCATCCCGCCCGGCCTCGACCATGGTGCGTCGCTCGTCCTCGCTCAGGTCGTCGAGTTTGACGAAGTTGACCGCCAAGTCGGCATCCGTCTTGGAGCCGGTGATGGGCACCAGCCGTACGCGGTAGTCGTACCTGGGGTCGTCGAGGACGGACGGATCGATGCCCGCCTCGTACCTGGCCACCAGGTCACGGGTCTTCCTGGGCAGCTTTCTGGCGGCCTTCCGCATCTCCTCGTATCCGTCCGCGGTCAGCGCCTGAACGGAGAGCGGGAAGCGGAGCCGGTCGGCGAGACTGTAGCCGGCGCCGAAGTGACCGGCCATCTCCTGCTCGTAGTTGATGACGTAGGCCTGCGCCCTGCCGCCCGTGACGATCCTCAGGTTGTGCTCGTAGCGGTGTTCCACCTTGTTGCGCAGGGCGACGAAGAGCTCCGCGTTGAGACGCACCGTGTCGCCGCTGTCGGGAAAGCGCTCCTTCAGACACTTCTCGAGGTCCCAGGCCTTGGGTTCGCCGTCGATCATCCGGTGGCGGCCGGTCTTGGTGTCCCGGTAGTGGTAGTCGATCTTGGACTTGTGGAATTCCGCATGGAGCAGGTAGTGCCAGGCCTTGTGCATGTGAGTGAGGAAGTCGCTGTACTCGCCGCTGGAGCAGTTCCATTCGTCGAGCGCCTTGAGGGCGTGACGCTGGGACTCCATGAGGATGTGGTGCCACCGGGGATGGGCCATGAAGAGCATCGCTCACTTTCGTCCGGGGACGGGGAGATCGGTTCTCGGGGTGGGAGGGCTGTCCGCAGACGGCGTGACGTGGGATGGCCCCGCGTCCCCCGCGGCTGTCCGTGTCGATGTGCGGGTACGAGGACGAAGGAGGCAGTGAAGCTCGGTAACTGCCGCCCCGCATCAAGAACTCAGGCAGCGACCGGGAGGGGGCCGGCCCCGGAGCCGAGCGAGCGAAGGATCCGCGTCTCCTCCTTCCGGGCGGCGGAGGGAGGGATGCGGCCTGTGGCGCGGCGGAGGGCGAGGCGGGCGAAGGCGTCGGCGGTTTCGTTGAGGTCGTGTCCGATGTGGCCCTTCAGCCAGCGGACCTGGACGCGGTGGTGGTGGCGCACCAGGCGGTCCATCAGCTGTCGGCTCTCCGGGAAGAGGAGGGTGCGGTGGGCGGCTGTCGGGTCGGCGGAGCGCAGGGCCGCGTCGACCGCGTCGACCGCCTCGGTGCTGTCGCACAGGAGGACCACGGGTGCGTCCTCGTGGTGCTCGAGAAGACTGAGGGCGGCAACGCAGATACCGATGACTTCGGCTTCACCACTGCCCGAGGCCAGGGAGTCGCCGTGTCCGGTGGTCCCGTCCTCCGCGGCCCAGCCGTAGCCGCACCGTGCGGACTCGTCCCCGACGGCGGCGTCGGCGACGGCCACGACGGCGGTGTCGGGAAGGTCGGCGAGCAGGGCGTAGCGGTCCACGTCGGCCGGGAGCGTTGCCGTCGGATGGTCGCTGTCGCCCTCCTCACCCGTGCCGGCGGGAGGGGCGTCGGCGAGGACGGCGGCGAGAGCGCGGTGGCAGTGCGGGCAGCCGTCGGCCCGCTCGGGGCAGTGTGCCCGGTGCCTCGCGGTCAGCTCGCGCACGCCGTGCCACACCTCGGGCTCGGCGTCGGCGAAGCGCGTCAGGGCCGCGGTGCGGCACTGCGCGACGAGCTCCGCGAGGGGCCCCGTGGTCACGCAGGCCCGCATCCGGTCGTGGAGTTCCGTCACCCGGAGCAGGGCTTCGCGTGAGCGGGCGGCGAGAACCGCGGTGTCCTGGTAGGCGTCGTCCAGGGCGTCGAGTCGGGTGCGCCGTGCGGGGAGAGGGCAGGCGAGTGCGTCCCGTTCGGCCCGGCCGATCGCGTAACGGCCCCAGGCCAGCGCGGCGCGGGCGTGGCGGCTCCACCGTTCGGCCACCGCGTCGTGCGGGAGGTGCGGGTTCTCCTCCTCCCGGGCGTCGCGCAGGAGGGCCCGGACGAAGGCGTCGTCGTCGCAGTCCCGCAGTTCGCGCACCGGTGCCGGCGGTTCACCGCCTGCCGTTTGCCGGTCCCAGGCCCACCGGGCGAGGTCGCTCTCCGGCGCCTGCGGCGTGCCGTCGGGCAGTCCCCTGTGTCGGAGTTCCTGCCGCAGGGCCTCGGCGAAGGCCGCCGGGGACGTCGTGCGCGCCACCCTCAGCTCCAGCGTGTCCACCGGCCGGGAGCGGCCGGCGGGGCGGCGGGCGCGCTGCTCCTTGTACCGGGCCTCCGCCTGCGACCGGGCCCGTCGCACCCTGCGCGCGTGTGTGCGCAGCCGTCGCAGCCGCTCGGGGAGCTGAGCCGAGAGTTCCGCGCGTCGGACGGCGCCGCGGGCGAGGACGTCGGCGTGGGCGAGAACGACGGTGATGGGACCGGTGAGTGAGGCGTGTTCCAGGGCCGCGGCGGCCTCCGGAGCACAGATCCCGTTCATGTGGGCGAGGACAGCCTCCTGCAGGGCGGTGAAGTCGTCGGAGAAGCGACGGATCAGCTCGGTGTGTTCGGTGATCGTCACGATGGCCTTCCAGGTCGCGGGTGGTGGTGAGCGGGCCGCGCGGGGTGTGCGGTCAGTGCGTGGGTGCGGGAGCCGTGGGCGGTGCCCCACGGGTGGGCCCCGTCCGGAGGGGCGGGTCGGCCGAGCGGCTCCCGGCGTCGGGGAATCCGCACCGCGGGTCTGTTCAGCTCCGCATCCCCCGGATCTTCCGGCCCGGCTCGCTGCGCGGGTCGAGGAGCGCGTCCGCGACGCGGCCGGCGGAGTCCTTCACGCCGCCGCTGAAGTTGAGCCGGCCGGTGGAGCCGACGCTGGCGCAGACGCCGTCCCAGTAGGCGGGTTCGCGCTCCCAGCGGACGTCGGCGAGCAGGTGCTCGACCGTCTCGTAGCTCATGGCCTTGCCGGGGTCGCACCAGGGGGTGGCGCGGTGCAGCAGGACGCCGAGGCCCGCCATCACGGCCGGGGCGGTGATGGCGCTGCGCCGGGCGAAGTCCGGGAAGCGGTCCCCGATCAGCCGGGACACCAGACGGACGAGGACCGCCTCCACCTCGTCGGCGTCGGTGTGGGACGGCAGGTCGCCCTCGTGGACGTTGGCCGCCGAGTACTGCACGCCCTTGCCGCCGAAGACGGTGGTGACGATCAGCGCCCGCAGCGCGGACAGCGTCACGACCTCCTTGTCGGTCCTGGTGAGCTGCCGCTTGCCGGCGTTGACCAGCTTGCCGAACGGCATCCGCTGCCCGTCCGACTCGACCTCGAGCTTCTCGCCGACGGTGTAGGAGAGGCGGGTGGCGAGGTCGCGCTGGTCCATCGACATGGCCAGGTTCTTGGCGACGTCGACGCCCTTGACGTTGCGGTCGTAGAAGATCTGCCGCGCGTCCGCCGGGGAGATTCCCAGGTAGAGCTCGAAGGGGATACGGACCCGCCGGCCGAGCTCGGTGTAGGTGAGGCCGAAGGACTCCGGGTCCCGGTAGATGTCGTGCCAGGCGGTGGTCTGGGTCTCGCCGTCGATGGCGATCACCATGGCGTCCGGGGCGACGGTCAGCGTCCGCAGGCCCGAGTCGGGGACCAGTTCGTCGCTCATCGCGGCGATCTCGCCGGCGTGCCAGAGCGTGATGGGGGGCGTGGACCAGGCGGAGCCGTGCTTGCCGAGGATGCCGGCGGCGATGTACTCGGCGTAGTCCGGGATGTTCTTGCCCTTCTGGGACTTCAGCGTCCGCTGCACGGTCGCGCGCAGCTCGGCGCGGCGCCGGTCGTGCCCGGAGGCGGCCTTGAGGGCGCGCGGGTCCTCCTCCTGGCGCGGTGACGGCACGAGGCGTACCAGCGTCGCGAGGGACAGGGCGCCGATGACCGCGTCCTCGCGGACCGGCATGACGGTGAGCGGGATTCCTTCCGGAGTGCCGCTCGGCATGGTCAGACGCATGGGTTCCCCCCTGGGTGGTGGTCGATCGGCCGTCGCCCGGCCCCGAAGCGCCGCACACCCCCGGCATCCCGCCGAGAGGAAGGCGGGCGCAGGACGAAGAGCTGGGCGCTCAAGGACAGGGCTGTGGCAGGGAAAGCGACGCTTCACGCCGTAGAGTGCCGCTCACCGACGGAAGCAACTACATGTAAACATGACCGTGAAAGCATTGTCCAACAGCTTGTGGGAGTTGACGCGTGCTGTAGCGTGTGACCACGCCGACCATCGGAGCCAGGACTCATCCATGCCGCAGCCACCCGCGCCATCCGCCCAGGTGACAGCCGCCGAGATCTCCCGCATCGCGGGCGTCACGCGCGCCACCGTCAGCAACCGGCGACGCCGGCACGACGACTTCCCCGCGGGATGCGTCTGTACGGCCGACGGCGGGCGACAGGAGCCGAACGCTCACGGGAGGAACGCGGAGAACCGCTCGATGAGCGGCGGCCGCGCGAGGGCGGCGAAGCACGCGCACTCCGCGTGGACCTCACACGGGAGACGACGGACGTCCTGACCGCGGCCGACCCGCACCCGGCCGGAACCCTCCGCATGTTCTTCGCCCACAGAGCCCACAGAGCCCACAGAGGTTGATCTCTCCATTCCGCAACCCCCGTCCCTGAGCCCGCCCCCATCCACTACCGTGTCTCCAGGCGCGCATCGCGGCTGATGGGACGCCCGCCAGGACCGAATGTCGAGGACACACGTGCAGATCACGCCTCTGAACCCCGAGGACCCGCTCTCGCTGGGCGACTTCGAACTCCTCGGCCGGATCGGTCAGGGCGGTATGGGCCAGGTCTTCCTGGGGGAGTCGCTCGGCGGTGAGCCCGCCGCGGTGAAGGTGATCAAGCCGTTGGTGGTGGACTCCGAGTCGCGGCAGCGGTTCGCGCAGGAGGTCGAGGCGCTCAAGACCATCTGGGGTGCCCGCATCGCGGCGTTCCTGGGGGCGGACGCGGAGGCGGAGCAGCCGTGGCTGGCCACGGAGTACGTGGACGGCCCGGACCTCGCCCGGCACGTGCGGACGCACGGGCCGCTGCCGTCCGTCCTCACGGCGGCGCTGGGCGCGATCCTCGCCGAGGCGCTGTCGGGGGTGCACGCCCAGGGCCTGCTGCACCGCGACCTCAAGCCGGCCAACGTCCTGCTGGGGCCGAACGGCCCGAAGATCATCGACTTCGGGCTGGCCGCGTTCACCGAGTCGACGATCTCCCTCACCGCCCCGCACCAGGTCGTCGGCACCCCGATCTGCATGGCGCCGGAGCAGGCCGCGGGGGTGAAGCCGCTGACGGCGGCGGTGGACGTGTACGCGCTGGGTGCGCTCCTGCTCTTCGCCGTGACGGGTCACTATCCGCATGAGGCGGCCACCCCGTACATGGTGTTCCACCTGGTGACGGACCCCGGTACGGCGCCGGACCTGTCCGGCGTCCCGGAGGAACTGCTGCCGCTGCTGACCGGCATGCTCGCCCAGGACGCCGGGGACCGGCCGTCGCTGACCGGGGTGGTGCAGCAGTGCCGGTCGGTCATCGAGGCGCAGGGCATGAAGATCGCGCAGGCGCGCCGCAGGCTCACCGCGCACACCGCCGAGCGGCGTCGGCACGGGCCGGCGGCGCCCGCCGACCGTGTCCCCACCGTCGCCTGGCCCGCCCCCGCGAGTGACGCCCGGGGCACGGAGATCAGCCCGGCCGAGCTGGAGACACCGGCCGACGCCCCGCCGGTCTCCCCCACTGTCGCCAAAACCGTCCCGGGTCCGGCCGCCGCCGCGTCGCCCGACTCCCCGGCCTCCTCCGACCCCCGAATTCCCGACGCCCCCGCCACCGTGCCCGCCGAGCCGGGCGACCGCCCCCGCGGTGTCCGGCGCGAGCAGCCGCAGCCGGGGCACCGCCCGCCCGCGGATCCCGGACGGCCCAAGGAGCCGGCGCACACGCTGCGCCGCTCCGTCCAGGCCCACAGGACGGCGGAGCGGCTGCGTGCCGTGTACGCGGCGAAGGCCCCGTTCTGACACCGACGGCCGGCCGGCCGGGCCGGGCCCCGCGCCCGCTCCCCGGTCACCCGTCCCGCCGGTCCGGCCGTGCCCTCCACCGGTCGCCCGCCCCACCCGACATCCAGCCCCACGACATGATCGCCCAGGAGGCCCCCGCGTGACCGCCGACTTGAGCACCGCTCCCGTGACGAGCGGCGAGGACGCCCAGTACCCGCCGGGCGCCCAGATCCTCGTACGGGACGAGGTGTGGCTGGTGCGCAACGCGACGCGGACCGAGCACGACGGGGCCAGGATCGAGGCGGTGGGCGCGTCGGACTTCGTACGCGACCAGGAGGCGGTGTTCTTCGACAGGCTCGACCGGATCGAACTGCTCGACCCGAAGCTGACCCGCCTGGTGCGGGACGACTCCCCGAACTTCCGCCGTTCGCGCCTGTTCCTGGAGGCGGTGCTGCGCAAGACGCCGCTGCCGCAGGGCGAGCGCGGTCTCGCGCTCGCGGACTCCTTCCTCCTGGACCCGCTCCCCTACCAGCAGCGTCCCGCGCAGCTCGCCCTGTCGGGCCGCAATCTGCGCCCCCGCCTGCTCATCGCGGACGTCGTCGGCCTGGGCAAGACGCTGGAGATCGGCCTCACCCTCGCCGAGCTGATCCGCCGCGGCCGGGGCGAGCGCATCCTCGTCGTCACCCCGCAGCACGTCCTGGAGCAGTTCCAGCACGAGCTGTGGACGCGGTTCGCGATCCCGCTGGTGCGCCTGGACTCGGTGGGCATCGAGCGGATCCAGCGGGAGATTCCGGCGGGCCGCAACCCGTTCACGTACTTCAAGCGGGTCATCGTCTCCATCGACACCCTGAAGAACACGGACCAGTACAAGCACCACCTGGAGCGGATCACCTGGGACGCGGTCGTCATCGACGAGTCGCACAACCTCATCAACAAGGGCTCCCTGCGCAACCAGCTGGCCCGCACGCTCGCCCCGCACACGGACGCCCTGCTGCTGGCCTCGGCGACCCCGCACAACGGCGACGCCCGCTCCTTCGCCGAGCTGATCTCCCTGCTCGACCCGGCCGCGATCCGCGACCCGGAGCACTACCGGGCCGAGGACATCAAGCACCTGTTCATCCGGCGCACCAAGGTCAGCCCCGAGGTGCGGGAGCAGATGAAGGGCCAGTGGGCGGACCGCGGCCCGTCGCGTTCGGTCCGGGTGACGGCCACGCCCGCCGAGGAGAGGGTGTTCGAGGAGCTGGCGGCGGTGTGGCTGCCGTCGGACGGGTCGAAGTCGGTCAGTGACGTCCCGCTGTTCCCGTACACGCTGCTGAAGTCCTTCCTCTCCTCCCACACGGCGCTGAGGGCCACGGTCGCCACGCGCATCAAGACGCTGGAGAAGAAGGACGCCCCGCGGGAGACGGCCGCCGAGCGCGCGGCCCTGCACCGGCTCCTGGAGCTGGCGTCGGGCATGTCGGAGGCGGACTCGGGCAAGTTCGGGGCGCTGGTGGAGCAGTTGCGGGAGATCGGGGTCGGGCCGAAGTCCGACACCCGGGTCGTGGTCTTCTCCGAGCGGGTGCAGACCCTGGAGTGGCTGGCGCGGACCGTGCCGACCGCCCTCGGTTTCAGGGGGAAGGCCGCGCAGCAGGCGGCCCGGGTCATGCACGGCGGTCTGTCGGACGAGCAGCAGATGCAGTGCGTGGAGGACTTCGGCCTCGCGGACACGCCGGTGCGCATGCTGTTCACCGGCGACGTGGCCTCCGAGGGCGTCAACCTGCACCGCCAGTGTCACCAGCTCGTCCACTACGACGTGCCCTGGTCGCTGATCCGCATCGAGCAGCGCAACGGCCGCATCGACCGTTACGGGCAGCCGCACCAGCCGCAGTTCCGGGCACTGGTCCTCACCAGCTCCGTCGACGGCGCCAAGGACGACACCCTGGTCTCGGAGCGCCTGCTGGAGCGCGAGGCCGAGGCCCACCGGTCGCTGGGCACGGCGGAGGCGGTGTCCGGCCTCTACCGGGCGGAGGCCGAGGAGAAGTCCCTCGTGCAGGACCTGCTGCGGGGCCGCACCGTGGACGAGTCCCTGGAGGCCCGCCGCGCCTCCGACGAGGGCGCCGACGGCGCCGTGGACGACTTCCTCGCCGACTTCTTCGGCGCGGTCGGCGACGAGCCGGAGGAGGACGCCGCTGCCTCCGGCGCGGTCGGCGGCGACGGCAGCGGGGCGGTGCCCCGGGCGGACGTGCCCCGGCTGTTCGGCTCCACCCGCGAGTTCCTCGACGAGGCGCTGCGCGAGGTGTACCCGGACGCCCACGACCGGCTGGACCTGTCCGCCGACCCCGAGACCGGGCTGCTCTCCTTCGTCCCGCCCTCCGACCTGGTGCACCGCCTCAAGGCGCTGCCCCCGGAGTACGTCCGCGAGCAGGGCCTGCGCGACCGCCTGAAGGTCACCTTCAACCGGCGCCTCGCCGACAGCAGCCTGACCCGCGCCCGCGCCTCGGCGACGTCGAGCTGGCCCGACATCTCGCTGCTGACCGACCTGCACCCGGTCATGGAGTGGCTCACGGACAAGGTCCTGGTCCGCCTGGACCGCCAGGAGGCACCGGTCCTGACGGCCGACGTGCCGCGGCCCACGTACCTCGTGCAGGGCATCTACTCCAACGCGCTCGGCCGTCCGACCGTCGTCAAGTGGATGGCGGTCACCGCGGACGGGGAGGTCGACGACGACATGGTGGCGCTGCTGCGCCGCGCCGGGGTCGGCCCGACGATGGCGAACCCGGGCCTCGCCCACGACACGGCCCGCCTCGCCGAGGCGATCCCCGGCGTCCTGGACAGTGCGGAGGCGTTCCTGGAGCAGCACCGCGAGGCGTGGGACGAACCCCTGAGGGTCCCCATCGAGGAGTACAAGGCCCGCCTGGGCTCGTGGGAGCAGCCGGCGCTGACCGGCGGCGGCGCGCCCGCCCCCACCCGCGAACGCCTCGCCTCCCTCGCGGACTCCCTCCTCACCACCGGCCGCCCGATGCTGCGTGTCCTCGCCGTCCTCGCCCCGGCCACCGCCCACGCCGCCTGACCGACACCCAGAGGTTCACACGATGACGTTCGACTCCCTGGTCAACCGCGGCGACTACTTCTCCGCGCACTACCTCGCCGAGGTCCTCCCCAAGGATCTCAAGTCCGGTCTGCTCGCCGAGTGGAAGCAGCGCGAGGAGGACGCCGCCGACACCGAGCGGCCCGAGGGCGCCCTGCCCGTCACCCCGCGCGCCGGCCTGCGGGCGCTGCGCCGCCCCTTCTTCGCGGCCCGCTCCTACTTCACGATGGACGAGGAGCAGGCGGCGACCGGCGACGACGCCGTGACGTACGACGCCCCCGAGTGGCGCGACCGCGTCCGCGCGCTGAACGCGGAGGTGCTGCGCGCCCTCGGCTTCGACGCCAAGCCGGGCACGCTCACCGTCGTGCGCGCCGACCAGTCGCACGAGGTGACGGTCGCGCACGCGGAGAAGGACCTCGTCGCCCTGGACTGCGGCTGGTCGGCCGAGCCGGACGACGCCCTGGACCCCGACGGCGCGGGACGCCTCCTGGACCAGGTGCGCCTGGACGGGCAGCACGCCCTCGCCACCGGTTCCAAGCTCGCCTCCTTCCTGTTCGCCTGCGAGGACGCCCCCCGCTACGTCCTGCTGCTGGTCGGCGGCGTCGTCGTGCTCGCCGACCGGGCCGCCTGGGGCGAGGGCCGCTACCTGGCGGTGTCGCTGGACACGGCGCTGGAACGCAACGACACCAAGGCGGGCGGCGAACTCGACACGGTGGCCGCCCTGTTCGGCGCCGACTCGCTGCGTACCCCTCAGGAGGGCGGCGAGAACCCCCTCGCCGCGCTCCTCGACAAGTCGACCAAGCACGCGGTGGGCGTCTCCAGCGAACTGCGCGACGGCCTGCGGCTGAGCGTCGAGCTGATCGCCAACGAGGTCCTGGACCGCATGCGCGAGGCGGGCGTCCGCCCGGAGGAGGTCAAGGAACTCCCCGAGCTGGGGCGCCAGTTGACCCGCGAGTCGTTGCGCTACCTGTACCGCGTCCTGTTCCTGCTGTACGCGGAGGCCCGCCCCGAACTGGGCATCCTGCCCTCGGACTACCCCGAGTACCAGATGGGCTACGGCCTCGGCCGGCTGGGCGAGCTGGTCGCCGAGCGCGACCTGGTCGACGAGAAGTCCCGTAAGGGCTTCTACCTGTACGAGTCGCTGGACCTGCTGTTCCGCAAGGTGCAGGAGGGTTACCGGCCGCGTCGGACACACGGGGTGGACGCGGAGTCGTCGGAGGCCGTGACCGCGAGGACGTCGGAGGACATGGGCCTGCGGTTCGAGCCGCTGCACTCCAAGCTGTTCGAGCCGGACGCGATCCGGCTGATCGGCCGGTACGCCGTCCCCGACCCGCGCGTCGACACCGAGGCCGACGCCGGAAACGGCGGTGACGGTGAGCCGGGCGGGGAGCGCTTCATCGACACCCGCCTGCACAACGAGACGCTGTACCGGGTGCTGCGCCTGCTGATGCTGACGCGCGGCAGGAGGCGCGAGCGCGGCGGCTTCATCTCCTACGCCCAGCTCGGCATCAACCAGCTCGGCGCCGTGTACGAGGGCCTGATGTCCTACTCCGGCTTCGTCGCCGGCGAGGAGCTGTACGAGGTCGCGAAGAACGGCGACCCGAAGGACGGCTCCTGGCTCGTCCCGGCGACCAAGGCCGACGAGTACCCCGACGAGGTGTTCGTCCGTCACAAGGACGAGGACACCGGCGTGGAGGAGCGCGTACGGTACGCGCCGGGCGCCTTCGTGTACCGCCTGTCGGGGCGTGACCGTCAGACGTCGGCCTCCTACTACACGCCGGAGTCCCTGACCCGGGTGACGGTCCAGCTCGCCTTGCAGCACCGCCTGGACCAGGACGACACGGTCACCGAGGCGCGCGAGCTCCTGGACTGGAAGATCTGCGAGCCGGCGCTCGGCTCGGGCGCGTTCCTCAACGAGGCGATCAACCAGGTCGCGGCGGAGTACCTGCGGCGCCGCCAGGACGAGCTGGGCGTCGCCATCGACACGGAGAAGTACGCGGTCGAGTTCCAGAAGGCCAAGGCGTACATCGCCCTGCACAACTCCTACGGCGTCGACCTCAACGACACGGCGGTGGAGCTGGCGGAGGTGTCGCTGTGGCTCAACACCATGCACCCCGGCATGGAGGCGCCGTGGTTCGGGCTGCACCTGCGGCGCGGCAACTCGCTGATCGGCGGGCGTCGGGAGGTCTACTCCGCCGAGCGTCTGAAGAAGGGCGGCTGGCTGGGGACGACCCCGGAACGCTTCCCGTTGTCGGAGGCGGTGGCGGGGGCCGTGCTGCCTGAAGGGGCGGTGCATCACTTCCTGCTTCCGGCGAAGGAGTGGGGCGCGGTCGCCGCCGAGAAGGAGGCCAAGGCGCTGGCTCCGGCGGAGGCGAAGGCGCTGGGTGCTTGGCGGAAGGCGATCACCAAGTCGCCGAGTGCCGCGCAGACCAAGCGGTTGCAGGGGTTGGCTCGGCGGGCGGAGTACCTGTGGGGGCTGGTCGTGCGCCGACTGGAGATCTCCGAGCGGGAGATCTCACGGCGGGTGGACGTGTGGGGCGCGGAGGACGGCTGGCTGCGGTCGCCTGAGGTGGCGGTCCCGAGGGAGAAGGTCAAGGCGGACCTGGAGGCGGTCGACACCCCGTACTGGCGCCTGAAGACGCTGATGGACGCGTGGTGCGCGCTGTGGTTCTGGCCGGTGCAGGAGGCTGCGCTGCTGGACGGGTCGCATGCCGCATACGTGCGGGCGGCGGAGGTTGCTTCGCAGTCGGCGGAGTGGGTGGTGTCTGCGACTCCCGCTCCGGTTCCGGGTCAGGTGGGGGCGCCTGAACGGGAGACGTACGAGTCGGAGGACCTGTTCGGAGACGTCAAGGTCGTCGAGGTCAAGTCGAAGGCTACGCGGGGCGGCAGCCGTAAGGAACAGATCCGGGGTGAGCGGCGGCCGGTGATCGCGTTGGCCTCAGTGGATGACTGGCTGGACTTCGCCGAGTCGCTGTTGGGTACGCAGGATGTGGCTGCGGATTCGTTGGTGGCTCAGTTCGACTCCTTGGATGCGCTGGAGCGGTACGAGGACGAGTTGCCCGAGTGGATGGGCATGGAGCGGTTCACGTCGTTGGAGTCGCGGTATCCGTGGGCGGGGGTTGCGCGGGATGTGGCTGAGCGGCAGGGGTTCTTCCACTGGGAGTTGGAGTTCGGGCAGGTGTTTGCCGGGGGCGGATATGACTTGCAGGTGGGGAATCCGCCTTGGGTTCGACCCCGGTGGGAAGAGGACGTTGTGCTGGCCGAGCTAGAACCGTGGTTCATGCTCGAGGACAAGCCTGGAACGGCAGAATGGCGGCTAAGGAAAGAGGAAGTACTCACGCACAAGGAAGGCAGTGCGGGGTACGTGTTGAAAGAACTCGCTTCCAATATCGGCACCGTGTCCGCACTAAGCAGCCCAGCAACGTACCCACTTCTAACAGGCACACAGCCCGACCTCTACCGCGCGTTCATGTGCCGCACATGGGCTTCCAACGCACTGTCTGGAATCATCGGGCTAATCCACCCTGATTCTCACTTCGCGGGAAACAAGGAGGGTCACCTTCGAGCTGTCACATACCGGCACCTCCGAGTCCATGCCCACTTCCAGAACCTCCGCCTGCTATTCAACGAGGTGACCTGGACCAAGGAATTCGGAGTGCACATATATGGCACCCTCCAGGAAATTTCTTTCATCCACGTCAGCTGGCTATTCGACCCGGCACCTCTGATCAACTCGTTCTCTCATGATGGCAATGGGCCGCTTCCTCGCATCAAACACGAGGGTTACTGGGACCTGCGCCCTCACAGCGCCCGTCTCGTGGAAGTCGATGAGAGCGTCCTAGGACAATGGCAACGCCTGGCAGGAGAGGAGAGCAGTCCAGTCCATGAGACACGGCTGCTGTATCCAGTCAGCACAGCCGAGCAGAACGCGATCGAGGCACTCGCCGTAACCACAGTACGGCTCGCAGACCACGAACCGGCTATCACGCGAGGTCTGGACGAAAAGGGAGCTAAGGACGCAGGACTTATCCGCTGGGAGACATCTCAGCCCGAGGACTGGAAGGACGTCGTCCTGCGCGGCCCTCAAATTTCCATTGCAACCCCCTTCGCCAAGCAGCCGCCTAACACATCCCGCGTTGATCCACCTGCACGCCTTACCGACCTTGCCCCTGACAGTGTGCCGTCCAGCGATTACCAACGCGCTTGCAGCACCAGCGATTTCCTAGCAGCTCAGGATCAATGGAATGGCAGACCATACACAGAGTATTTCCGTGCCGCGTGGCGAGAGATGATCCCTTCGGCTACTGAACGCAGCCTCTTCGTAGCACTAATCCCTCCGGGGCCATCACACATTCACGGCATGCGCAGCATGGCATGCCCAGATAATCGCACAACCGCTCTAACTGTAGGATTTTGGTCCACATTGCCCGTGGACTACGCCGTTCGCATCACTGGGCGTGGGCATCTAGACGTCGCAGACGCTCGCACACTTCCCGCGCCCACCTCAGAGCACCCTCTCGCCGACGCACTCCTATTGCGCACTCTTCGCCTTAACTGCCTCACCTCGGCCTACGCCCCTCTCTGGTCGGAGCTGTATCGACCGACTTGGCCGGGCTACGAAGACTGGGCCTGTCCCTGGCCAGGAGTAGGGCCGCTTGCCGGGCATATCACCCCCGAATGGGAACCAGACACACCTCTCCGAACGGAGTACGAGCGCCGTGCCGCGCTTGTTGAGCTGGATTCCCTTGTAGCCGTATGGCTAGGCATCAGCGCTGACGAGCTTGTGGCGATCTATCTCTCTCGATTCCCTCAACTAGTCGGGTACGAAGGCGAAATGCAGTTCGACGCTGAGGGACGCCGCCTCGCCGCCAACTACAACGCGTACGGCCACGGGCAGACCAAGCAGGAGTACCTCAATCTGCTTGCGCACCTAGAGGACCCGGAGGGTACCCCATCCCCGGACGGCTACCAGGCCCCCTTCTACAAAGCTGACCGGGAAGCCGAGATGCGGGCCGCTCACGCGTATTTCCAAGCTCGCTTGGACGAGGAGATCGCCGCTGGCCGCTGGACTCCGCCCGGAAGCCGTGAGGCCTGAGTACGACTCCTCATAGCGCAGGTCGGCGCTTCAATGAAAGAAGCGCCGACCCCCCGACCCGACCAGCTCACATCTCGTCGAGCAAGGCCAACCACGCCACCGACCCAACCGTCAGCACGGGCCCGCACTCCGGTGTCTGCTTCGAGTCACGCACATGGACGGCGACGCTGTCGACGGCAACCTCGACGCATTCCCCGCCTTCCTCACTGCTGTAGCTGCTCTTGAACCAGCGCAGGCGGCTATCCGCTCCTGGCGCTCTTTTGTAGATGCTCACAGCTCTCCCAACAACTTCTCAACGTACGCGAGTGATTCGCGAGGCGTCAGCGCCTGGGCGCGTAGCGTTCCATACTTGGCTTCCAGCGCCCGTACCGATTCCCGATCACTGTGCACCCGGCTGACGTTCTGTACCTCCACGTACGCGATCCTGCGCTCTCCCGTCGTCTCGATCAAGGTGAACGGACCGGCCATCCCTGCGTTCTCATCACGGTCCAAAGGCATGACCTGCACTTCGACGTGCCTCATGTGGCTGACGAGCAACACCTGCTCCAACTGCCCACGTAGCACGTCACGTCCACCAATGGGGCGGCGCAGTACAGACTCATCGACGACGAAGCTCATCAGTGGATGTGGCGTGCGGTGAAAGATCTCCTGGCGTGCCAGCCTCGCGGCAACCCGCTCGTTGACGATCGCATCGTCCAGCGGAGGCCGCAGCACCCCGAACACCGCCCGCGCGTACTCCTCGACCTGCAACAAACCCGGCACGGCCTGGTTGGCGTACACATGCAGCTCAACCGCCTCCGCCTCCAGCTTCGCCGCATCGCGAAAGAACGACGGATACCGCGCCCGAGCCACCTCCTCCTTCATGACCGTCAGCAGACCGCCGGCCTCCAGCACCGCGTCCGCCCGCTCGATGAACTCAGGCTTCGGAATGCGCCGCCCCAGCTCCACCGACGCGACCATGTCCTCGCCGTAACTGAGCTTCGCACCCAACTCCGCCCGCGTCAGCCCCCTGCTCGTCCGCAGCAGCCGCAACTGCTGGCCGAAACACCGCAGGATGCCCGTCTCACTCTCACCGTGAGCCGTAGTCACCGGTTACCTCACCTCACCCACCCGCACAGTGGCACCGGCCCGCCGCAGGCACCACACCCGACCGTCACTCACAGCTCACTCTAGAGACACGCACCGTATCTTTCGCGCCACTTGGCCCCACTTCCCCCGTACCGGGGACGAGCGCCCACCCTCACCCCGCACGACCCCGTTGTGAGCACATACCGCATGCCATACCGTGGGACCGGCCGCTCGGAGGTTCGTCCGGCAGGCGGGATCTCCGGTCAGCCCGCCGCACCATTTCGCCTCGACTCGACAGCGGGAGCGCGCTCGATGCCCAGGACCACGCAGCTGCGTACCTACACCGTCCGGGACGGTCTGCTCGACGAGTGGGTGGAGCGGTGGCGCAGTGACATCGTGCCGTTGCGCCTGGATCTGGGTTTCGAGATCGGCGGGGCCTGGGTGGACCGGGAGCGCAACCAGTTCGTCTGGCTGATCTCCTACGAGGGTCCCGAGACCTTCGCGGAGCGCAACGCGCTGTACTGGGCGTCGCCCGAGCGCAAGGCGATGGAACTCGACCCGGACGACTACCTCCTGCACACCGACGACCGTACGGTCGAGCAGCGCTACTGACCGCTCGCCGGGTCCGGCGGCAGCAGGTGCTGTCGCCGCTCCTCCGCGTCCAGGGTGCGGAAGACCCGCCCACGCGCCCGCGCTTCCAGCCGGTCGTAGTCCGGGTCCGCCGGCCACACCCGCGCGGTCCCGTCGGCGGACGCGGTGAGCAGCCGCGTACCGTCCTCGGACCACTCCACCGACATCACCCTGTCCCGGTGAACGCCGATGACCGCGAGTTCCCCGAGAGTGGTAGCCGACCAGAGCCGTACCGTCCGGTCGTCCGATCCGGTCGCGATACGACGGCCGTCCGGCGACCATGCGATGGCGCGTACCCGTCCCTCGTGGCCCTTCAGCACGTCGATGCGGCGCCCGGTCGACGCATCCCACACGGCGGCCGTCCAGTCACCGGAGGCCGTGGCCACACGTGTCTCGTCGGGCGACCAGGCCGCGTCCTCCACGTAGTTGCCGTGGCCCCGGAGCACGGTCAGCTGGGTGCCGTCGGAGGTGTCCCAGAGGCGGCAGGTGCGGTCGTCGGAGCAACTGGCCAGCTTCCCTCCACTCGGAGACCAGGCCACACGCCCCACCCAGTCCTGATGCCCGGTCAGCTTCCGTAGCTCCGTACCGTCGACGGCCGACAGGACGCGTACGGTGCCGTCATGGCCGCCGGTCGCGATCCGACGGGCGTCGGGGGACCACGAGCAGCCCTCGACGGGTGCACCGCGCAGGTCGAACACCGTGCCGCCGGTGCCGTCCAGAACGCGGAACAGGCCGTCCGCCGTACTGAGGGCGAGACGGTCGCCGTGCGGCGCCCAGGCCAGGCACCACACCCGTTCGCCGGGGCTCGTCACCGGTCCCGCGGGCACGCCGGAGTCCGCACTCCAGATCCGGGCCGTCCCGTCGTCCGAGGCGGTGGCGAGACGGGTACCGTCGCCGGACCACACGGCCTGGTTCACCGGCCCGTCGTGCCCCTGCACCAGGACGGACTCGGCTCCCCGCGGCTGAAGGTCCCACACCCGGCCGGTGCCGTCCGTCGACGCGGTGGCGAGTTGCGTGCCCGACGGCGACCACACGACGGTCCACACCGTGTCGCTGTGCCCGCGCAGCACCGCCACCTCCTTCGCGTCCTCGGTGCGGACGATGCGGACGGTCCGGTCGGAGGAGGGCGTCGCGAGCAGCCGGCCGTCCGGCGAGAAGGCCGGGTTCCACACGTAGTCGGTGTGTCCGCGCAGCAGCAGCCGCAGTGCCCCCGTGCGGGCGTCCCAGATCCTGGCGGTGTGGTCACCGGACCCGGTGGCCAGGCACTCACTGTCCGGTGACCACGCGATGCCCTCGACGAACTCCGTGTGACCGGTCAGAGTTGTCGTGGCCGTTCCCGTCGCCGCGTCCCAGACGATCACCGTCCGGTCGTGCGACGCGGTGGCCAGCCGTGAGCCGTCCGGCGACCAGGCCACTCCCCAGACGTCACCCGTGTGGCCCCGCAGCTCCCGCACGAGACGTCCGGTGTCGGCCTCCCACACTCGTGTCACCTGGTCCTTGAACGTGGCGGCGACCCGTGACCCGTCCGGCGACCAGGCCACCTGCCGGCCGATGTCCCCTGCGCCGGTGAGCTGCCGGACCGGTTCACCGGACGCGACGTCCCAGACGCGTACGACCTGGTCGCGGCCGGCGGTGGCCAGCCGGACCCCGTCCGGGGAGAAGGACACCGACTCGACCATGGCCCCGTCGCACGGCAGCACACACAGCGAACGCCCCGACTCCGCCTCGTACACACGGGCGGTCGCGTCCCTGGACGCGGTCGCCAGCAGCCGCCCGTCGGCGGACCAGGCGATGTCGCGGACCGTGTCCGCATGCCCGTCCAGTCTGATCCGGACGTGCCCCGCGGCCAGCGCCGCCATCAGTCCGCGCCGCGCCGCCGGTGTCGGCGCGCACTCTCCGAGCGCGGCCAGGGAGAGGAGCAGTGCACGCTCGGGCTCGGTCTCCGCACTCGTGAGCACCTGCCTGCCGATGCTGTCGGAGACACGGCTGAGGAAGGCCAGGTCCCGGCGCTGAGAGGTCTCGACGAGCGCACGGGCGGGCGCCGACGCCTGCCCGGCCTCCTCCAGCGCCACCAGCCACCTCTGCGCGACGGCGAGCCGTTCCCCGGTGAGGAGGTAGTCCACGCTGTGTCCGGACCGTTCCCAGTCCGCCGCCCACCGCTCCAGTTCGGCCCGCTCCCGCAGCCGTTCCGCCCGCGCTTCCACCTCCTGACGCAGGGGCGCCCACTGACGGAACAACGCCTCGTGCGTGACCTCGGCGTACGCGTCTCCCGCCGTTCCCTCCACGGTGTCGGAGCGGATGAGGCGCGCGTCGATGAACGCGTCCACCACGTACCGCTCACGGTCGGTCAGTTCCGACAGCCGTACGGGACGGCGGGCGAGCTCCCGCTCCTCCAGCGTGACGAATCTCAGCAGTACCCGCAGCGCGAAGTCGATGCCGTCAGGGGTGCTGAGCGCCGCCACGGTACTGTCGGCCTGCCGCGCGAGCGCCCCCGCCACACCTCCGAGCTGCCGGTACGTCTCCTCGGTCACCGTGCCGCCCTGGCCGCAGGCGAAGTACAACTCCTGGAGGAGATAGGCGAGAAGGGGCAGTGCGTCGTCCGTGCCGGTGTCGTCCACGATGGTCTCGACGAGACCGGGAGCGAACGACATGCCCACCAGAGCGGCCGGCCGCTCGACCACCTGCGCGAGCTGCGCCCTGTTCAACGTGCCGAGGGCAACCGGGTGTTGGAGGAGCTGCGCGTGATCGGTGCCCAGCAGCCGTCCCAGCAGGTCCACCCGGCACGTGGCCAGGACACGGACGGAGGGTTCCTGCCGCAGGCACGCGTGCAGCGTCTCCAGGAACTGGGCCTGTTCCCGCTCACTCGCGAGAGTGACGAGTTCCTCGAACTGGTCGATGACCAACAGCACCCGCTGGAACTGCCCGCCTCGCAGCCGCGACAGCTCTCCCCCGAGACTCTCCGGCCCGTGCCGCAACCGTCGCAGCACAGCATCGGCCGACTCCCTGCCGCCGCCGGCCACGGCCAGGGACGCGGCCAGGGCGTGCAGCGGGTTCGCCCCCGGCGAGAACGTCGGCACGATCGTCCACCGACGCCGTCGCAGCCGGGGCAGTACCCCGGCCCTCACGAGCGAGGATTTGCCGCTGCCGGACGCCCCGGTCAACAACAGGAACCGATCGGCAGGACCGGGCGCGGAGACGTGCAGCCTGCGCGTCAGCTCGGCGGCCTGCGTCTCCCGGCCGAAGTAGACGGCCGCCTCCTCCTCGCTGTACGCGTCCAGCCCCGGGTACGGGATCCGGTCACGGGGCCACTCCGTCCGCTCGGGCGCCGGATTCTCCAGCCGGTACACGACGACCTGCCCGATCACCATCGCGACGATCAACAGCCCGATGGCCGGCACGGACCCCCGCCGGATGACCTCCAGTGCCCAGGGCGCGTCATCCGAGCTGGTGGCGTAGTTGGTGGCGATCCCGAGCAGACAGGCGACCAGCGCCAGCAGGATCTGAAGCACCACTTGCAGACGACGCCTCATAGGGCACCGGCCCTCCGCAGACCGGCTCGACACCCGCGCAGCACTGCGACGCCCCCGTCCCGCTTGTCCGCCATACCGCTCTGAGTCCCCTCCGTGCACCCGACCCGTACCGAGCCCAGGGGCAGGGGACGCGTGAGAACAACGGTGAACATGATCCAAGGCTGACCGGGCGGGAAACAAGAAGGCCTGAGGAAACCAGCCACACGACGCACTGCCTGGACTCCTGTGACCCTCCTACGACGCGTCGTCAACGAGACACCGAAACCGATCACTCCATCGATCGTGACCGCTACAGGCGCCGTCTCGGTCGCCGCTGTTCCGCCGGGCCTGCCCAGGCAACCACGGCAAGGGCGGGAGACCTACCAGCGGGTGCGGCATCTGCTGACGCCGAGCGCAAGGCCGAGCGCTTCCTCGCCTTCGTCGGCATAGCGGCACTGCGTATCCGCTTCCGTCGGCTGACTACCTGAATCCGGCAAGGTGGGCAGGGCAGTTATCCGATCCGTCAGAGACCCGACGGATGGTCGGAAAGCCAGTCAGCATGCCTGTCGCGCGTCCGATCACGTTCCTCGGACGTGGTGAGGAAGACATCGGCGCCGCCGTCGTAGGGGTGGTGGATGCGGCGCATCTGAATGTCGGTGACGAGGACTCCCCTCACCTTGTCGTCAGCGATGTCACGCAGCAGTTCGTCGAGGCAGCCGTGTCGCCAGGACCGGCGGGCGGCGAAGAGGTGGCAGTAGGTGCGGAAATCCGGGTCGGGATCGTCCTCGACCAACAGGCTCTGCCAGTAGTCGGCGTCAGGCTGGAACGGCGGAACCTCGGCTTCGCTCGCCCAGACCGGTGTGATCACGTACACGTCCCCACCGGCGAACAACTCATCGAGGACCATGTTGTACCGCTCCAGGACGACGGCGTACTCGCTCTCGTCCTCTGCGTATCGCTTCGACTCCGGCAGGCTGTGGAAGCGAACCCAGACATTCCGGTACGGGTCGCGGAGCTTGTACCCAACCGGAGGACAGTGGGGCCAATACCGCTGCCACAGCTCCGTCAAGGCCGCCGGTACGCTTCCGGACATCTACCGCACTCGTCCTCTCGCACAGTGGCCCCTACCGGCACCCAGAGTGCCCGGCGAAACGACGTCTTGGCCAAAGACGGACGGGCTCACGCGGTAACAAGCTCACATCGCCCGAAGCATTGCCGCCCACGCCACCGAACCGACCCGCAGCGCGGGCCCACTCTGCGCCACGCACTTCGAGTCACGCACATGCACGGCAACCGCCGTGAGAGCGACCTCTACGCACTCTCCACCCGATCCCGTGCTGTAACTACTCGTGCGCCAGGGCAGGTTGGTCTCACTGTGCGTCGCGTCTTCCGCGTTCATAGCTCTCCCAGCATCTTCTCGAGGAGCCCCAGGGACTCGCACGGAGTCAGGGCCTGAGCACGCAGGATGCCGTACTGCTCCTCATACTCGCGCACTGACCTCCGCTCAGTGAAGAGACGGCTGTCATTACGTGCCTCAACATACGCGAGCCGCTGGCCCTTCTGCGTCTCGTACAGGGTGAACGGCCCGTCCAGCGCGGCGTGTTCAACGCACCCGACAGGCATGACCTGTACCACCACGTTCCGGTGCTGGGCACGAAGCAGGACTTCCTCCAACTGTCCCCGCATGACGCCCCATCCGCCAAGCGGCCTCCGCAGCACGTGCTCCTCGATGACGAAACTGATGGTGGGAAGGGGCTGCCGGTCGTAGATCGCCTGGCGTGCGAGACGGGAGCCCACCCGCTGGTTGACAATCTCCGGGTTCATCAGCGGCAGCCACATCTCGCAGACCGCCCGCGCATACTCCTCCGTCTGCAACAGACCCGGCACGGCCTTGCCGGCATACACATGCAGCTCGACCGCCTCCGCCTCCAGCTTCGCCGCGTCCCGGAAGAACGCCGGATACCGCGCCCGCGCCACCTCCTCCTTCATCACCGTCAGCAGCCCGCCGGCCTCCAGCACCGCGTCCGCCCGCTCGATGAACTCCGGTTTCGGGATGCGCCGCCCCAGCTCCACCGACGCGACCATGTCCTCGCCGTAACTGAGCTTCGCACCCAACTCCGCCCGCGTCAGCCCCCTGCTCGTCCGCAGCAGCCGCAACTGCTGGCCGAAACACCGCAGGATGCCCGTCTCGCCCTCACCTTGAGCCGTCACCGGCGATCTCACCTCACCCACCCGTACAGAGGCGCCCGCGCCTCGTCCCGCCGCAGGCGCCACACCCGTCCATCACTCACAGCTCACTGTAAAGACACGCGCCGTGCCTTTCGCGCCACTTGATCCCGCTTCCCCCGTACCGCGTACGAGCACCCGCCCTCTCCGCGTACGGCCCCCGCCTGTACACCCACATCCACGCGATTCACCGCCACTCCAGGAACACCGTGCCGTTGGTCAGGGATTCGTGGACGATGCGGGTCGCTTCCCCCTCCCCCGAGGTCGACACCACCCGGAAGTCGGTGCCGTCGCTCCGGTACCCGTACCGGTCGTTGGGCTCGTGGACGGCAACGATGAACCATTTGCCGTCCGCCGAAACCAGCATCCCCTCGGCGATCATCGCATTGAAGGACCCCTCGTTCGAGTGGACCGCCGCAATCTCCGCCCCCGTGGCACGACCGGAACGGGCGTCCATGGCCCGGAAAAAGCCGGAACGGTTGCGGCACAGCACACTGTCGTCGCGGATCCAGCCGACGATTCCGACGCACCCGCGGAGCAGGGTGACGGAACGGGCCTTGGTCTGCGTGAGCGGCCCCGAGGAATCCCGTGTGTCGAAGACGTGCCCGAACACCTTCGGCGCGGTCGCCGTGCGGTGCCGGCCGTCGGGAGCGAGACGGACCATGTTGGCCTGGACGGCGAGCGGAGGCTTGCCGGAAACGACGAGGGGAAGGTCGTGCCCGGTCGCCGGACCCTCGTCCGACAATCCGTGATCCCCCTCGACGGGCCGGGAGCCGATCCTGTGCTCACCGGCGGAATCGGTGTAGGTGAACCACACACCGCTCCCGTCGGGTGACATCACGGCGTTCTGCTCGTCGTCACCCGTCGCACCGCTCAGGCGCACGAAGGTGTCGAAGCGGGTGCCACTCTCCACGAAGCCGGCATGGGTGCTCCTGTCGTCGGGGTTCCGGAACACCACCGCCATGCGCGTGAACGCCAGGTCGAACAGGGCACGAACCCGGGGGGACATGTACTCCAGGTCGTCCACGCCGTAGGGGGACGGGTTGGCCGGAATCATTCCGCACAGGTCCACGAGGGGGCTGTTGACCACTTTGAAGTCCGAGAAGTTGCCGAGAGCGGCGTCGTCCGGAATGCGGAAGTACCGCTCCCCGCGTGGCTCCCACCGCTCGGGGTCCCATGCCTGCACCAGGACGCCGACGCCGCCCGAGGCCGAGCCGCAGGTCGCGGTGATGACAGTGTCCTCGCGGGTGAAGGGACTGTCCGGAAGGACGTACTCCCGGTTGCCGTGGTAAGGCGCCGGGGGCACGGAGGTCGCGGTGTCCGGTTTCTCCTTGCTCGGTTCCACGCTGCATCCCTGGACGCAGAGCACGGCCAGGAGGAGGAGAGCCACGGCTCCGCTGACTAGGTGACGCACTTCGACAACTCCCCGGTGTCGCACAGTCTCCACGGCCCGACAATGAAGACCCACCCCTGCCGGACGTCCTTGGGGACGGAGTCGGTGCGTATGCGCAGGGGCTTGCCGTTGCCGTCCTTCAACTGGACCCATCGTGTGGTCTGGTAGGAATCGGTGTAGCGGAGCTTGATGCCCCACTCGCAGGACCGCCCTGGTGGCGCGATCGCCTGCACTCTGAATCCGCCCGAGGGCTGGCCGCCTCCGACCTCGATGTAATGGGTGCCGAAGTAGGACTCTCCCTGTCCCTCGGTCTCGTCGGTCAGCACGGGTTCCCCGGCGAGGGGTGGAACGTGGAGCTGGAGACCTTCGTAGGACGCTCCGCCCTGTCTCGGAAGCACGACGACAGTGTGCCCGGTGCTCTTCCGGCAGGTGACGTCGGTGACCTTCCAGCCGTTGATGACCACCGAGGTGGACCGGGTGCTCATCACGTTCATCCGGAACACGTCGGCGTAGTCCCCGACGGTGCCCGACGCCAGCTGCTCCTTGTACCGCTCGGGGGCGTACTGCAACGTGGCCTCGTCCGCGAGCGGGCGGCCACCCAGTTCCTTCAGGTACGAGAAGGCGGCCGAGCGGTCGCCGCCGGCCACCAGTTTCCGCTTCTCCTTTGAAGTCAGCGCCCGGTCGAGGACCATCACCCATGTCTCGGGCTCGTCCTCCTCGGACCGCACGGACACCGTGAACGGCGCCTTGCCGGCGTCGTACTCCGCGTTGGAGTCGTTCTCCTTGGTCACACTGGGTTTGATCATGACGTAGCCGATCAGCGTGTCCCGGAAGACGGCCACGAAGGCGAGCGACAGCATCACCAGCAAGGTCACCGCTCTGCGTCGCCGAGAGGAGCCGGGTGCCAGGCCGAGCGTCTCGGCGACGATCGACGCGAAGCTCTCACGCGGCCCGTCGCCCTCGCCGGCGTCAGTCCGCCGCGGGGGCCGCGCGGGCGCGGTCGGCGGGCTGCCGTCGGAGTCCCCGTTCTGCTCGGCCGGTGCGACCGGCTCCGCGAGGGCGCCGTCCGGCTGCGGCTCCGGTCTCTCATCCGTCGACCCGGTCGTCGTCATGCCCGTCCCCCCACCACGTGAATGTGTGCGATGTCCACTCGGTGCCTGCCCCTTCGTCACAGTCGCGCCATGTACGGGATCGGGCCGCACACGTAAGGACCCGTCCCGCCCGGGCCACGACGAGGACGACGCCGGCCGCATCCGCGCCACTTGGCTCCGGCTCCGCCCCGCCGCCGTGCGGGGGCGTCACCCACGACGTACAGCGGGCCGTCGTACAGGCATCACCTCTGGTGACACGCCCGTCACGGCCGGGACGCTGCCGTCATGCACCTCTCGTCATCCCCTCGATACCCATCCTCCGCGTCCGCGACAACACGCGATTTCGCCATGGCATTCACCTCCACCCCGCGAGGCGCCCGCCTGGCCCGGCTGTTCGTCGCGCACTGCCTGGACTCCTGGGGCCACCCCTGCACCGGTGACGTCAACGAGACCCTCACCCTGATCGCCGCCGAGCTGTGCGCCAACGCCGTACGGGCACGGACGGGTCCCCGGCCGGGACTTCCACGTCCGGCTGGCCGCCGAGGCGGACGGCGGGCGGCTGCGCGTGGAGGTCTCCGACACCCGTACGGAACCGGCCCGCCGCCACCGCGGCCCCCGCCGCCGACTCCGAGTCCGGCCGCGGCCTGCTCCTCGTCACCGCCCTCGCCGACGACTGGGGCGTCACCGACCGCCCCCACGGCCCCGGCAAGACCGTATGGGCCGTGACGGACACCGCGCGGGCCGGCCGGGCCGTCACCCGCCACCGGACGCTCACCGCATCGCCCGGCATCCAGCCGGGGTGAACCACCCGCCACCCGGAAGAAACCACACCCCCACCGCCCACCAGGAGGCACCGATGTTCGCCCACTCCGACCGGCTCCCCACCGGGACGCCGCTGCCCGACGGCACCACCACCCCCGCGCCGTGGGGACTGCGCCGCATGGCGCCGTACCCGGCCCTCGCCCCCTCGTACGCCCGCGTCGAGCTGGACCCGGCCACCCAGACCGGCCGCTACCTCGACGCCGCCGGACGGGTCGTGGAGATGCCCGGCCACGGCACCAGCACCGGCACCCGGCCCGCCACCAACACAGGCAACCCCTCCGACGGTTCGAGGCCCGGCGGCAGCGGCGGCGGCGACCAGGACAGCGGAAACGACACCGACCAGTGACCGACACGAGTCCGGTTCTGGTCGTCACCAACCTGGACGACCCCACGACCGACCTGGTGATCGACGAACTGCACCGCCGGGACGTCCCGGTGGTGCGGTTCGACTCCGGGGACTTCCCCGGCACCCTGTCGTTCGCGGCCACCCTCACACCGCACGGGATCGAGGGCACGCTGACCACGCCCACGCGCACGGCGGACCTGTCCCGCGTCCGCTCCCTGTACTACCGCAGGCCCTCCGGGTTCGCCTTCCCCCACCTCGACGCCCAGACCGAGCGCTTCGCCCTCACCCAGGCCCGCTACGGGCTCGGCGGGGTCGTGGCGTCGCTGCCCGGCTGCCTCTACGTCAACCACCCGCATCGCATCGGCGACGCCGAGTTCAAGCCGTCCGGGCTCGCCGCCGCGGCCGCGTGCGGATTCCGTCTGCCACCCACGACGATCACCTCCTGCCCGGTCGCCGCACGCGCCTTCGCCGAGACCCACGGCCCGGTGATCTACAAACCGCTGTCCACGCCGCTGTACCGGATCGACGGCGTCTCCTGCACGGTGCAGGTGCGCGAGGTCACCGCCGCCGAGATCGACGACACGGTGGCCGGCACCGCCCACCTCTTCCAGCGGAGGATCGACAAGACCGGCGACGTGCGCGTGACCGTCATCGGCGACCGGGTCTTCTGCGTCCGCATCGACTCGGACCTGCTGGACTGGCGCACCGACTACACGCGGCTCCGCTACCGGGTGGTCCAGCCGCCGCCGGGCGTCCGCGAGGCGCTGCGCGCCTACCTCGACCACTTCCGGCTGGTGTTCGGCGCCTTCGACTTCGCCGTGGACCGGCGGGGGCGATGGTGGTTCCTGGAGTGCAATCCGTCCGGGCAGTGGGCCTGGCTGGAACCGGAGACCGGGCTGCCGATGACGGCGGCGATGGCGGATCTCCTGGAGAGGAGGAAGGCGTGAAGAACGACGAGGAGTTGAGGGCACGGCTCGTCGAACGGCTGACCGGCGACGGCCACCTGCGGACCGGGCCCTGGCGGGAGGCCGTGTCCGCGGTCCCGCGCCACGCGTTCCTGAGCGGCGGCTTCTTCCGAGAGGTCGACGGCTCGACGCCCACCGCCTGGACCCCGGTCCTGCCGGACGACCCGCGATGGCTGGAGAGCTGCTACGACGACGTCTCCCTGGTGACGCAGATCGCCGGGACCGTCGTGCCCGGGGACGTCCGCGGGGAGATCATGCGCACCCCCACCTCCTCCAGCACCCTGCCCGGCCTGGTCGTGCGCATGCTGGAGGACCTGCGGGTCGAGCCCGACCACCGCGTCCTGGAGATCGGCACGGGCACCGGCTACTCCACCGCCCTGCTGTGCCACCGGCTCGGCGACGACTCGGTGACCTCCGTCGAGGTCGACGCGGGCGTGTCCACCCGCGCCCGCAACGCGCTGGGCCGGTGCGGGTTCGCACCGGAGCTGATCGTCGGCGACGGCCTTGCCGGACACGGCGCCGGGGCCCCCTACGACCGGGTGATCGTCACCTGCGGGCTCCTCACCGTCCCCCGCGCGCTGATCGAGCAGACCCGCCCCGGCGGGATCATCCTCGTCACCCTCTGCGGCTGGCTGTACTCCTCCGAGCTGGCCCGGCTCACCGTCCACGGGGACGGCACGGCGTCCGGCCGCCTCCTCGGTGGACAGGTCTCCTTCATGCTCGCCCGGCCGCACCTGCCGCCGCCGCTGGGCCTGCTCCCCGACCTCGACGCGGGCGACGAACGGCAGGCCGTCCTCGGCCCCGACGCGCTCGACGACTGGACCACCCGGTTCGTCGCCCAACTCGCCGCACCCCGCGCCCAGTACGTCACCCTCACCCACGACGGCCGCACGGAGCACCTGTTCCTCGACGTCGGCACCGGCGCCCGGGCGGTGCTCAGGGAGCACGACGGCCGGTGGACGGTCCGGCAGAACGGGCCGTCCCGCATCTGGGACGCCGTCGAGACGCACATCACCCGGTGGCGCGGCGCCGGGGCCCCGCCGTTGGAGCGGTTCGAGATCACCCTCACCTCCGAGCGACCGACGCTCACCTGGCCCGGCCCTTGACCCGCGCCTTACGCACGCGCTGCGCCCCACCGGCCTACGGTCTCAGGTCCAGCAGGGGCAACCACATCTCGCAGACCGCCCACGTCTACTTCTCCGTCTGCAACAGGCCCGGGACGGCCTTGCGGACATACATACGCGGCTCAACCGCCTCCGACTCCAGCTTCGCGGCAGCCCGGAAGAAGGCTGGGTACCGGGCCCGCGCCACCTCCTCCTTTCATCACCGTCAACAGACCGCCTGCCTCCAGCACCGCGTCCGCCTACTCGATGGACTCCGGCTTCGGGATGCGCTGCCCCGACTCCGCCGACGCGACCATGTCCTCGCCGTGCCGAACGGGCGATGCGGCCCTGGGACAGTCTGGCGGCGTCCTCGGCGAGGCACCGCCTCATCGCCGCCGGGCTGGCCCGGAAGGCGTAGTGGCCCCGGCGGGCGACGTTCGCCCGCACCACGCGGATCATCACGGGGCCCCCAGACGAACCCCCGAGCACCCGCCGAACTCTGCCGTACCCCGCCGAGAGCCCGTACATCGCGCCCCACGGCCACCGCCCGGTCGGGAGGGCGGGCCGGAAGAGCTCACCGCACGCTGCTGCGGCCCACGTCCCGCAGTCGCTCGGTGTCCACCGGTTCCCGCGTGCCGTCGTGCGTCAGCACGATGCCGTCGCCGGTGCTGTCCGCGCGCCAGAGGTCGCCGTGCCGGTTCTCCCACTCGACGAAACTGCCGGAGGCGTCCTCGAGCAGCCCCAGTTCCCGTTCGAGGGTGGCCAGGGGGGCGAAACCGCGGGCGTCGCCCCTGCTCCCGCTGCCGGTACGGGTGTTGTCGTAGCGCATCTTGACGAACGGCACGGGGGCGCGGTCCAGCTTGTTCGGCTGGAGCATCTTGCGGAACCGCCCCCAGGCCTCCTCCTCGTTCTCCCGGCCGGAGATCTCACTGGCGTAGGCGGGGAAGACGGCGTAGGTGACGGCCGAGAGTCCGGGGTTCTCCGTGGCGTGGTAGCCGTGCACCGCGGCCGTCGCCACGCCCACGGTGTCGAACGCGGACCCGGGATGCCGGAAGCCCCCGATCCCCACCAGGGGCCGCCCCCGTCCGACGAACTCGCCGTCGTGCGCCCTCGCGTGGGCGAGCAGCGCCGTGACGAGTCCCTCGTCGTAGGGGCCCCGCACGTTGACCTGCAGGTTGTGCCGTCCGTCGGTGGAGAGCGCGGCGGTGAAGGTGAACATCGGGTTCGGCGACCAGCGCCACGCCGAGTCCAGGCCGGAGACGGGCGTCGCGCCGGGCATGGCGGGCAGGACGGATGCAGGGTTCATGGGGTGGCTCCTGTGCCGGGGTGGGACCCTAGCTGCATGAGTAGAGGGTGGGGTGGACATCCTGGCGGTAGGTGGCGTCCATGAGCGCACCGCCGCGTGAGTTCTCGCTTCGCGTCATGGGTTCCATGCTGTCCGAGTGGTTGTAGAAGTCGTTGCGCACGGCCCGGTCGGAACGGTAACCCGTCTCGTTCCAGTGATCGACCACCGGTGTCAGGTGCTCGTACGTCAGCTGGTCGAACGGGATGATCTCACCTGCGGAGCTGCGCCAGGTCAGCTCGGATCTCGGGATGCGCTCCATGATCTGACGGCCCTGGGCATCGACCCGTCCGGTGGACCGCATCGGTGTACGGCCCTGCGCGATGCCCTCGTCGGTCCACGTCGCGGCCATGGCGTCGTGGGTCGACTGGCGGTAGCTGCCGGGGTACTCGGTGTCCCGGTTGTGGGTCTGCGCGGGCGTGTCCGGGTCCCTCTCCCACCGGCCGCCCTCGCCGCGGACCCGGGCGAGGCCCAGCGGGTCGAGCAGGAGGAGCGGATTGCCCACGTAGGCGTAGTCGTTCGGGTCGGGGCCCAGTCCCAGCGGGTCGGCGCTGGTGTAACGCGCGGTCTCGGGGTCGTAGTAGCGGAAGTAGTTGTAGTGCCAGCCGGTTTCGGTGTCCGCGTACTGTCCGGGGAACCGCAGGGGGCAGTCGGCCTCCGGCGTGGTGTGCGGTGCGTCCGTCGGCAGGCCCCAGGCGGTGAACCTGCGGTGCCAGACGATTCTGCCGTCCGCCGAGACGAGTTCCGTCGGTGCCCCGACGAGGTCGGTGACGATGGCGTAGAAACGGGCGTCGGTGTCCGTCCGCTCGTCGCCGCCACCGGTACCGGTACCGTCCGCGGGCCGGGCCGGGCCGCCGGTCACCGTCTGGGCGAGGGGCCGGTAGGAGCCGGGAGCGTAGTCCCACGTGGTGACCGTGCCGTCGGTTTCGGTCTGCTCGGCCAGGCGTGTTCCGTCCCAGACGAACGTCGTCTCCTCCAGCACGTCGCCGCGTGGTCCCAGACGACGTTTGCCGACGCGCCGGCCGTCCGGGTCGTAGGTGTAGTGCCACTCGGATCCGTCCGGGGTCACCGCTCTCACCAGGCGGTCCTCCGGGCTCCACCCGTAGTGGGAGGTGCGTCGTCCACCGCTGAGGAGACGGACGGTCCTGCGGACCAGGCGTCCTTGGCCGTCGTAGGCGTAGGAGGTGCGTCCGGCCCGGTGCAGCCTGGTTCCGTCGAACTCCCGGGACCGCGGGTCCGGCGTGCCGGCGTGCGGGGAGGCGGTGACGAGGTTGCCCGCCCGGTCGTACCCGTAGGTCTCCTCACGGTCGGCGGACCTGACCGCGGTCAGCCGGCCGACCGGGTCCAGGTCGAACCGGCGGCTCTCCCCGATGAGCTCGTCGATCTCCCGGAGCGCGCCGTCGACGTCGTACGCGTAGGTGCGGTGCTGCAGCAGGTCGCCGCTGCCGCCGCCCGGCCGGCTCAGCGACTGCTCGGCCAGCCTGCCCGCACCGTCCCAGCTCTGGTGGAGCACCGCCGCCGTGCCCATGGTCCTGCGGATCTCCCGGTGGGCCTCGTCGTAGTCGAAGCGCAGCTCACCGCCGGAGCCGCTGAGTGTCCGCGGGCGGCCCGTCGCCTCGTACGTCCAGGTGGAGACGATGCCCGAGGGGGTGCGCCGGCTGACGCGTCGGCCGAGGGCGTCGTAGGTGTACGTGGTGGTCCGGCCGTTGACGGTCTCGGTCAGGGTGCGGCCGAGGGCGTCGTAGGTGCGTTCGACCGTCGTGTCGCGGTTGGCCGCGCGCAGCAGGGAGCCGGAGCTGTCGTACACGTAGGTGGTGACGTCGTCGGCCGTCCGGTACCGCTGTGGCCGGCCCAGCAGGTCCACGGTGATCTCCGTGGTCTGTCCGGCGCCGTTCGTCCACGACACCCGCTGCCCGGCCGCGTCGTGGGCGTAGGTGAGGGTGCGGTCGTTGAAGTCCGTCTCCCGGACCAGCCGGTTGGCCTCGTCGTAGACGTAGTCCCAGGTACGGCCGTCCGCGCCGTGGACGCGGGTCAGGTTCAGTTCCGTGTCGTACGCGAACGTGTGGCGCCCGCCGTCCGGTGTCGTGCGGGAGACCGGCTGGTGGAAGTGCGTGAACTCGAAGGCGGTGACCGCGCCGTCCCGGCCCGTGTGGGAGACGAGGTTTCCCTCGCCGTCCCAGCGCCAGGACTCGGTGGCGCCGTCGGGGAAGGAACGCCGGGAGGCCAGCCCCTCCACGGTCCAGCCGAACCGGTCGGTGGCGCCCACCCCGTCGGTCACCGCGGTCACGCGGCCGAGGGAGTCGCGCCGCGCCCTGACGGTACGGCCCTGCGGGTCGGTCAGGGCGACCGGAAGGCCCGCCCGGTCCGTCTCGATGCGGCGGACCTGTCCCAGCGCGTCGGTGACCGTCACGGGCCGTCCCTCGCCGTCGTACGCGTAGCGGGTCGTGGCGCCCGTCGGGTCCGTGACGGACAGGCGGTTGCCGCGGTCGTCGTACGTGTAGGTCCAGGCCGAGCCGTCCGGGTCGACGAGCCGGCGGGTGCGGCCCGCGTCGTCGTACTCGGCACGGATCGAACTCCGGTCGGGTCGCACCACCTCGACCAGATGCCCGGCCGCGTCGAAGACCTGCCGCGTGGTGCGGCCGAGCGGGTCGGTCCAGGAGACCAGCCGTCCCCGCTCGTCCCACTGCCGATGTGTCGAGGCTCCCAGGGGATCGGTGACCCCCACGAGTCGCAGACGTTCGTCGAACCGGTAGGTGGTGGCCCGGCCGAGGGAGTTGAGATAGGTGTTGACGCGCGCTTCGTCGTCATAGGTCAGCGAGCAGTCCAGGAAGCCCCGCGCGCCCCTGCCCGCCGTGACCCGGTGCCGCTCGTCGTAGGTGTAGCGGTACCAGCCGCCGTTGCGGTCGGTCCACCCGGTGATGCGGGACTCGGCGTCATAGGTGAGCAGGAAGGCCCTTCCCTCCGCGTCGGAGACGCTTCGGAGATGTCCTTCGGTGTCATAGCCGTAGCGTCGTACGACCGTCCACGGCGAATCCGCGTCCGTGCCGTATCCGTCCTCCGGCGAGCTGAGAACGCGCAGGTCCGTCACGCGGCCCTGCGCGGTGCCGACGGCCACGTGGTATCCGCCCGAGTGGCGGATCTCGGCGAGGGCGCCCTCCGCGTCGTGGACGAAGTCGATCCGGTGCCCGTTGCGGTCGGTGACGGCGACGAGGGGCAGGGTGTAGGCGGAATCGTCCCCGCCGCGTCGCTTTCCGGGGGCGAAGTGGTGCGTCCGGCCGGACTCCTCGTCGTGCACGGTGATCATGCCGCGGTCGTCACCGCTCCAGCGCAGGGGCCGTCGGGGGCCTTCGAGGGGCATGGTCTCGGCCTGGGGTGACGGGACGGGGTAGACGAGGAGCATGCCGTCCTCGGTGGCGTACACCACCCCCTGATCGTCGATCTCCAGCCGTTGGTCCAGCGTGGAGGCCCAACTCGCCCCGAAGCAGCGCCCCCAGCGGTAGGTGGAGACGTGGGTGCGCCGGATCACCAGCGGCAGGATCCCGGCGAGTTCCAGATCCACCTGCTCCATCAGCATCTCGCCGGACACCATGTCGATCGGGTCACCGCCCCGGCAACGCCCCTTGTACGGCTTGGCTTTCGCCAGGAGGTCCCCGGCACCGGAGCGCAGTGACCTCAGGCCGCCCCGCACGGCCGCGCCCATGCCCTTCATGCCCTTGGCGAGCGCGCCGAGGGAGGTGAGGCCCTTGCCGCCCGGTATGCAGTCCAGGGCCGCCAGTCCCACGTCCCACAAGGATGCTTGGCCCTTGAGATATTTGTTGAGGGTGTCGGCCAGCACGACCAGCGCGGCGATGAGCACGATCGCGCCCAGGATCGGCCCGCCGATGATCATCGCGACGATGCCGACCACGGCGACCACCACCTTGCAGACCGCGACGACGGTGTCCCAGTTGTCGACGAACCAGTCGCCGATCTCCTCGTACCACTTGCGGTTCCGAATGCCCGCGTCGGACGCCTCCTCCAGCTGCCGCTTCGCCTTCCCCGCGGCGTCCTCACGCATCCTGCGCGCGTCCTCGGCCATCTTCTTGGCGGCGTCCAGCGCGCTCTGGGCGGCCGTGACGTCCGACCGGGCGGCGGTGCGGGCCGCCTCGGCCTTCTGCGCGTCCCGGGTCGCCGCGCGTACCCTCGCCTCGTCCGGTTTCTCGACGTCCTTGCCGCCGGTGGGATCGTCCTTGTACTTCTCGGCTTCCCTGTCGGCCCGCGTGATCCAGGAATCGGCGGACGACAGGCGCGACTTGGCCGAAGAGAGGTCGGCCCGCGCTTCGCGGCCCTTCGCCAGGGCCCTGTCCGCCAGGACTTGGGCGCGCTCCAGTTCGGGCCAGTAGGCGGCGAGGGCGTCCCCGGCCAGACCGTACGACTTCTCCAGCTTCTTGAGGTTCTTCGGCACCCCGGAGAACTCGTCCTGGAACACCTCGGCGGTCTTGCCCGCCCATGTCAGGACGGCCTGCTCGGCCGCCATCCCTTTCACCAGACGCAGCGCGTCGGAGACGTCGTCGGCGAAGTCGTGCAGCTGCTTCGCCAGCGACCGCACCCGGTCCGGGTCCCCCGGCGTCGGATCCTTCTCCAGGTCCAGGACGTGCCAGTCCGTCGGCCGATACCCCGTCACCCCACTGCCCCCGCCACATCCGCCTCACCAATGACCAAGCATGAGCGAAGGTACCGTGGCATGCGCATGAAAGAAACCGGACATCATCGGGCAGGCGCTTGGCAGGACGAGTGTGCTCATGTGCGCGGGGCACCATGGCGATCGCGGTCTCGGACGGCGGTGCCCGCCCCCGGGGGACCGCCCGCGTCTCCTCGTCATCGGATGCGCGTGCGCGGCCGGCGTCGCCTGGTTCACGTGGGCCATGCCTTCGCCGCGCCGCCGCCGGGGCCTCTCGGCACGGGCGCACAGCCCCACGTACAGCGTGCTCCCGTACAGGCGTCGCCGCTGGTGGCGCAGCCGTCACTGCCGCCACGCTGACGGCATGCACAGCCCTTCCTCCCAGCGGCGCCGGCCCTCCGGTCCCACCTCCCCCGTCGAGTTCGCCATGGCCTTCACCTCCACCCCGCGAGGAGCCCGCCTGGCCCGCCTGTTCGTCGCCCACTGCCTGGACACCTGGGGCCACCCCTACACCGGCGACGTCAACGAGACGCTGACCCTGATCACCGCCGAGCTCTGCGCCAACGCCGTACGGCACGGACGCGTCCCCGGCCGGGACTTCCACGTCCGGCTGGCCGCCGAGGCGGACGGCGGGCGACTGCGCCTGGAGGTCTCCGACACCCGCGGGGAACACCGGCCCGCCGTCGCCACTCCCGCGGACCCCGGCGCCGAGTCCGAGTCCGGCCGCGGTCTCCTCCTCGTCGCCGCCCTCGCCGACACCTGGGGCGTCACCGACCGCCGCGGCGGGCCCGGCAAGACGGTGTGGGCGGTGGTGGACACCGCGCCGAGCAGCCGGCCCGGCGCCCGTCCCTAGACACCCGCCCCACCGCACCGCCCGGGCGGCCTGCCCCCGAGCCCGTGACGGCCGACCCCACGCGCACGCCGGCAGGCGAGGACCAGGACGACTGCGAGATCCTGGCCGCGCTGATACGCGCGCACCGTCCCGATCTGAGCGCGGCGGCCAAGCCGGTCCGCGTCAACGACCCGGTGCGGCCGCGCAGGAAGTCCGGCCCCAAGCTCGCCGCCGCCGTGGAGGCCCTGGTCGGCAAGGCGCGGGCCAAGGCGCGCCAGCAGCGGGCCGAGTTGCTCGGGTTCGTCGTCCACGAGGACCTGGACGGCTACACCGACGTCCACTACGACCGGATCCGCACAACGCCGACCGACGAGTTCGCGCGCCAGTGCCCGCAGTCCCGGACGGCGCTCGCGCTCGCCGCGTGGGAGGGCGAGGGCTGGCTGCTGCCCTTCCCGGACGCCTTCCCGCACGTCCGTCCGCGCTGGAAGGTCCCCGCCCAGCTGCTCGACAGGGACACCGGCCGTGTCAAGGACGCCGAGGAGGAGCTGAAGCGGGGACTCGGTCTGCCGGTCTTCCGGGAGAGCGACGGCCCCGCGGTCGCCCGCGAAGCGCTGCAACACCGGCTGATCCCCTCCCCGCGCGGCACCAACCGCTCCTACGCGGACTTCGTCGGAGACCTCACGGCCTGGACCTGACCACCGGACCACGCACTGCCGCAGGGGGCACGGTCGGAACCTGGCCGCGTGTGCGCGGCCACCACCGCAACCATCTGCCGCATTTGCACCGTTGACCCCGTTTACGGAGGTCCGGGTTCTGGTCGGCTGGGTACCGTTGTCCGAGGTGGGCGCTATTTTTGATGCCGATCGTCACGGTACCGACGCCTGTGGTCACGGTGGTGCGCACCCGGCGGTCCCGGTACCCGCCATGTCCGAAAGGTCCTCGTGAAGCCCACCCTGGCCGCCGCGCAGCTCCGCGGCAGTCTGACGCAGTACCTCACGACGACGTACGCGCTGGCCGACGAGGACACGCGGCTCGCGCTGGAGCGGTTCCTCGGGGATCCGGAGACGGGCATCTTCCGGGGGCCCTACCTGCGGATCAGGACGCCGTTCCACCCCGCCGCCGACGGGTGGCGGTCGGCGCTGGAGTGGCAGCCGTCGTTCACTCCGTGGCGGCACCAGGCGAAGGCCTGGGAGCGGCTGAGCACGTACAAGGGTGCGGCCGAGCCGACGCTCGTGACGACCGGCACCGGGTCCGGCAAGACCGAGTCGTTCCTGATCCCCGTCCTCGACCACTGCCGGCGGCAGAAGGCACTGGGCCGGCGCGGGGTGAAGGCCGTGCTGCTGTACCCGATGAACGCGCTCGCCACCGACCAGGCCGGCCGCATCGGCGACTACCTCGCGCAGCCGGAGCTGGCGCAGGTGACGGCCGGTCTCTACATCGGCGACAAGCCGGACACGGACTTCCGGCGGGTGATGACGCGGCGCGAGGAGATGCGCCAGTCGCCGCCGGACGTGCTCATCACCAACTACAAGATGCTGGACCTGCTGCTGCAGCGGGCCGAGGACCGCCCGCTGTGGGAGGGGGCGGACCCGGCGTACGTCGTCCTGGACGAGTTCCACACCTACGACGGCGCTCAGGGCACCGACGTGGCGATGCTGCTGCGGCGGCTGGCGTCCGCCGTGGGCGCCTCGAAGCCGGAGCGGCCGCTCGGGTCGATCTGCCCGGTGGCGACCTCGGCGACCCTCGGTGAGGGCGGGGGTGACGGCAGCGGCGTCCTCACCGTCGCCGAGCAGGTGTTCGGTGTGCCGTTCGGTGCGGACGCGGTGATCGGTGAGGAGCGGCTCAGCGCCGACGACTTCGTCGGCGACATCGACTACGAACTGCCCGAGCCGCCCGACCCCAAGGAGGTCATCGAGGTCTCCGGCGGGCCGGGCGTGGAGTCCGACCCGGACCGGCTCGACCTGGACGGGCTCGCCGAGCGGCTGCTGGGGCGGCGCGGCCTGGACGCCTTCCGGATCGGGCGGCTGCTGAAGAAGCACGACTTCACCCACGGTGTGCTCGCGCTGCTGAACGGCGAACCGCTCGACGAGTGGGGGCTGCGGGACCGCATGGCCCGCTTCGGGTACGCGTGGGCGCGCACCGCGCGGGAGAACCCGCGGCTCGCGCTGGAGGCGCTGTCGCGGTTCGTGGCGCTGCTGTCGTCCGCGCGCGACCCGGAGTCCGACGCGCGCCGGCCGCGTCCGCTGCTGCACATCGAGGCGCACCTGTGGGTCCGTCCGGTGGGGCGGGTGCTGAGCGGGGTGGGCGCCCGGCCGGAGTTCCGCTGGTACGAGGACGAGCGGACCGTCGCGCGGCGCTCCGCGCTCACCGCCGCGTCCGCGTCCGCGTCCGAGGACCCGTCCGAGAGCGACGACTGGCCGGCGGCGGACTCGCGGCGGCCCCGGGCACTGCCGGGTTCGGACACCGTGCAGCGACCGGCCCAGGCCCACCTGCCCGCGATCTACTGCCGTGTGTGCGGCCGTTCGGGCTGGGCGGCCCTGTCCCCGGAGGCCGATCCGCAGAAGCTGGAGACCGGTCCGACGAAGATCTGGCAGGCCTCCGTCGGACGGGACAAGCGGCGGCTGCGGTACTTCATCGCGGCGACCCCGGCCGAGGCGCGGGACGCCCTCGCGGCGCTCACCGGCACCGCGCCGAAGCAGGCGGGCGGCGTCGATCCGCAGTCCGTCGTGGTGCTGGACGGGGCGCGGAGCACCTACCGCATGCCGGTCGCCGGGGACGGGGAGGGGCTGCAGGACGCCTGGTTCGCGCGGGCCCTCCTGGACAAGAAGACCGCCGACCAGGCCGCCCGGGACGACACCTGCCCGGCCTGCAACACGGACAACGGCATCCGGTTCCTCGGCACCGCGCTCGCCGCGCTGGCCTCCGCGACGGTCACCCAGCTGTTCACCGGCGGCCAGGAGATCGCGCTGGCTCCGGAGGAGCGCAAGACGCTGCTGTTCAACGACTCCACGCAGGACGCGGCGCACCGGGCCGGGTACGTCGCCAGCGCCTCGTACAAGTTCTCGCTGCGCTCGCTGCTGGCGCACCGACTGGACGACACCGGTGCGCCGCTCCCGCTCAACGACCTCATCGGCGACGTCCTGGACTCCGTGGACGACCCGCGGGCACTGGCCGCCGTCGTCCCGCCGGACCTGCACGACGAACCGGGCGTGGACCGGCTCCTGTCCGGGCGCGGCACCGGGGACGCGCGGACCTGGAAACTCATCGGGGAACGGCTCGCGTTCGCGACCGTCATGGAGTTCGGGCTGCGCTCGCGGCTCGGGCGCACCCTGGAGCTCACCCGGACCACGGCCGCGGAGGTGGTGATCGCCGAGCCGGACCGGATCGTCGCGCTCGCCCGCGACCTGCACCTCACCCTGCCGGGACAACTCGGCCTGGACGGCGGCCTGCCCACACCCGACCGGTACCTGGCGTACGTGCGGGGACTGCTGGAGCGGATGCGGCTGCGCGGTGGCGTCCGGCACCGCTGGCTGGACACCTGGATCAGGGAAGCGGGCGTCAACCAGTACCTGATCTCCGGACAGCGGCCGGAGGGGATGCCCGCCTTCCCCGAGGGTTACGTGGCACCGCCGAGGTTCCTGCTCGCCGGGCCCAAGGAGAAGACGAAGTTCGACACCGTCGCCGGACGGGGCAACTGGTACCAGGACTGGACGCGGCGCTGCCTCGGCCCGGACGCCGCCCAGGCGACCGAGTACCTGCGCCGGCTGCTGCCCGTCCTCGCGGACGAGGGCGTGCTGTCGGCCCGCACCGCCAAGGACCGCACGACCCGCGTCTACGGCCTGCAGCCGGGCCACATCCACGTTCAGCTGCTGACGGACGACCTGGTCAACAAGGCGTTCGTGGCCTGCGAGGAGTGCGGCTGGCAGCAGGTCGTACCGCCTGAGCGCCGCACCCGCTGGTACGGGCACCCCTGCCCGCGCTGGCGCTGCACCGGCATCCTCACCCCGCCGCAGTACGGCATGTCGTCGACGGGGGCGGGCAGCGGCGGCTTCGGCGGGAAGCTGGAGCGCGACTACCGGGCCGACTACTACCGCCGCCTGTACCTGACCGGCGGCACCTACCGGGTCGTCACGGCCGAGCACACCGGCATGCTGACCCGGCCCGAACGGGAGCGCGTGGAGCGGACGTTCCGGCAGGGCGTCCACTACACCGACCCGAACGTGCTGTCCTGCACGCCCACCCTGGAACTGGGCATCGACATCGGCGACCTGTCGGCGGTGCTGCTCGGCTCGCTGCCGGGCGGCCCGGCGAACTACGTGCAGCGCGCCGGACGCGCCGGACGCCGGACCGGCAACGCGCTGGTGGTCGCCTTCGGCGGGCGCCGGGCCCGCGACCGGTACTACCTGGACGACCCGACCCAGATGATCGCCGGTGACATCGTGCCGCCGGGCTGCTACCTGTCGGCCGTGGAGATCCTGCGCCGCCAGTACACCGCGCACCTGCTGGACCGGGCGGCGCGCGGGGAACTCACCACGGCGGACGGCGAACCGCTCATGCCCGTGCCGCGCCTGTCGTCGGCGCTGTTCGGGACCACCGGCTGGTGCCAGGACCTGTCGGACGCCGCCCTCACCCACGGGGCGCGGTTGGTGGAGGAGTTCCTGGCGCTGTTCCCGCAGGCGCCGGGCGGCGGCCCGGACGACGACCGGGGGGTGTCCCCGCACGCGGCGGACGAGTTGCGCGCCTACGCCACCGGAGGCATCGCGCGCACGCTGGCCGAGGCCGAGGAGGAGTGGACGGCGCGCCGCGAGGAGCTGCGCCGCCGGATCGCCGCCATCGACACCGCCGTGGACGGGCTGCTCGCCGAGGACCGCGAACAGGGCGCCGAGCGGCGCGAGCTGCTCGCGGAACGGCGTGCCACGGGCGAGCTGCTGCGCCGGCTGAGCCAGACCAGCGCCCACGGCGCCCTCGTCGAACTGGGCCTGCTGCCCAACTACAGCCTCACCGACACGACGACGTCACTGGAGGCCACCCTCTACTGGAAGGAGGCCGCCGGCGGCGACGAGGGCACGGAGGCTTCGTCGAACGACGACGAGCGCCGGGAGTGGGTGTACCGCAGCGAGATGCGCGACTACGAGCGCTCCCGCAAACTGGCCCTGACCGAGCTCGCGCCCGGCAACAGCTTCTACGTCAACGGCTACCGGCACGTCGTGCGCGCCCTCGACATCGGCAGCCCGGAGCGGCGCGCCTGGGCGGTGTGGCGGCTCTGCCCGGCCTGCGGCTACGCGCGCACCCACGGCGACCCGAAGAGCGACACCTCGCCGTGCCCGCGGTGCGGCTCGAGGGAGATCGCGGACGCGGGCTGCGTGCACCACGTACTGGAGCCCCGGCGCGTGACGTCCCGGGACAAGCGGGACGACGCCCGGGTGCGCGACGACCGCGACGAACGCGACCGCAGGCGGTACGCGGTGCTCACCACCGTCGACGTCGACCCGGCGCACCTGGCGGCCGGATCGTGGCGGCACGACAGCGCCGTCTTCGGCGCCGACTTCACCCGCAGGGCCGTCGTCCGCACCCTGAACCTGGGGATCGACCGGCAGGACGGCAGCAGCACGGTCCCGCTGGCCGGGGACGACGTGCGCCTCAACCCGTTCTACGTGTGCACGAGTTGCGGCGGCGCCACGGCCGACGGACGGCCGGTCGTCGACCAGTCGCAGCACGCGCTCACCGCCTCCCTCGCCCACTCCACCCGGGCCGGCGCCCACCACCAGCTGTGGTGCCCGCGCCGGCGGCTGCGCGGCAGCGGGGAGGCGCAGGGTGCCGGGGAGGACGTACCGCTGCTGCTGGCGCACGAGCTGACCACGGAGGCCGTCCGCATCCTGCTGCCGGCGTCCGTGGCGCGGGCCAAGGAGCGGCTCGCCTCGTTCACCGCCGCGCTGTTCGCGGGCATAGCGGCCCGCTACGGCGGCGACCCCGACCACATCGACATCACCGCCGCGTCCATGCCGGACGGCGAGGACCGCGACTGGCCGCGCCGGTTCCTGGTGGTCTACGACCGGCTGCCCGGCGGCACCGGGTACCTGCACCGCCTGGCGACCTCCGACGGCTTCCGCGAGGTGCTGCTGAAGGCCCGCGAGGTGATCGAGGACTGCGACTGTCTGCGCAAGGGCCTCGACGGCTGCCACCGCTGTCTGCTGCGCCGCGTCCCGCCGGCCGACTACGACAAGGTCAGCCGCAACGAGGTCCGGCAGATGCTGGACGAACTGCTCGGCGCGGACGGCGAGCGCTGGTCCACCTCCCCCGTCACCACCACCCAGCACATCCCCATGCACCAGCAGGCCGAGAGCGACCTCGAGGTCCTGTTCATCGACACGCTGCGGGAGTGGGCCGCGCTGCCCGAGAACCGCGCCAGCGGCGACGCCTACGTCACCCCGGCCGGCACCCACGCGCTGGACCTGCGGCTGACCGCCGCCGACGGCACCACGCTCAGCTGGCGGGTGTCCCAGCAGCGGGTCCTCGACGGCACCCGCCCCGACGTCCTCTTCGAACGGGTCGACGCGCCCGGCCCGCGCCTGGCGGTCTACCTGGACGGCTACGAGTTCCACGCCGGCCGGGAGCACAACCGGGTCGGCGACGACGCCGACAAGCGCACCCGGCTGCGCGCGGAGGGGCTCCGGGTCTTCCAGCTCACCTACGGCGACGTGAAGGACTGGCGGCGCCGCGTCCGGGACACCGGCAACGGGGGCACCGGACCGGCCGACCCGGTGTGGGAGCCGTACGGCGACCGGGCCCGCGACAAGGCACGCGGCTACTACGCCACCGTGCGGGGCGGGCTGCCCGGAGAGCTCGCGGAGACGGTGTGGGTGAATCCGGCCGTGCAGCTCGTGGAGTACCTGCGCCTGCCGGACGCGGAGCGCTGGCAGTGGCGGGCGGAGGCCGCCCTGGCGGGCTTCATGGGCACCGGTGCCCACCCGGTCGCGCTGTCCCCGGACGTGCTGGGAGAGCAGATCACGGGGGCGCTGCACGGGACGGCTCCCGCCGGGCCGCCCGGGCCGGTGCGGCTGTTCACGGTGACCGACCGCTCGGAACTGCCGCTGGTCCTCGCCGCCGACGGCCGGGTGAGGCCCCCCGCGTGGACGGGCATCGTCCTCCTCGACGACGCGCCCGGCGTCCACGCCCGGGAGGAGGCGCACAAGCGCCGCTGGCGGGCCTGGCTGTACTGGTCCAACCTGCTGCAGTTCCTGGACAGCGGCAGGGGGGACGCGGTGCAGCTCACGAGCAGCCGTCTCGACGGGTTCCCCGTCGAGATCCTGGCGGTCACGGGCGGCGGCGGGGTTCTGGAGAGCGTCCGTGTCACGCTCGCCGGCGACGCGGCCACCGGTGGCGGTCCGGACGGCGGCGCTCCCGATGGCGGCGGTCCCGATGGCGGCGGTCCTGGCGGTGGCGCCCTGGGCGGTGGCGCTCCCCCGCCGGCCGAGGTCGTACCGCCCGCGCCGTCGGTGCCCGCGACCGCCGAGGTGTCCACCGGGAGTGACGCCCCGCCCGTCCGGGACGCGGCGTGGGACCGGGTCACCGAGTACCTCGACCCGGACGAGCCCGGCCTGCGCGCACTCGCCGATGCACTCGCCGCGCGCGGTGTCCCGGCCCCCGAGGACGGCTACGAGCTCGACGCGAACGGCTGGCTCGCCGAACTGGCCTGGCCCACCGCACGCGTCGGCGTCGTCCTCGCCCCGCGCCCGCCGGAGGGCGAGGAAGAGGACCCGGAGGCCGCCGACCGGGACCGCGCGTTCGCCGCGGCCGGCTGGGAGGTGCGGCCCGCCACCGGCTGGACCGCCGGGGACCTCGCGGACCGCCTCGACGACGCACCACCATCCGGCGACCCGAAGAGTCGTCACCGGCCAGAGGGCACCACCACGGACAACGGGGGGAACGGACAACCGTGACCGGCAAGAACGTGACACTGCGCCTGCTCGACAAGGCCGACCGGGAGATCCTCAGGCTCCCCCGCCCGGTCAAGGGCGCGATCTACGACTTCCAGCACAAGTTCAAGACCAACCCCGACTCCGCGGGCCTGCGCCTCAAGCAGTTGCAGGGGCACGACAAGCTGCACTCGGCGCGCGTCAACGACGAGTACCGCGCCCTGCTGCTGCGGCTGGCCGACGACGACTGGCTCATCGTCTCGGTCAAGCACCGCAAGGACGTGTACGCGCACCTGGACCGGCTCACCTATTCGGTCAACCGCGTCACCGGCGGCATCGAGTACGTGGACCTCCAGGTCGTACAGGAGGAGGTGCTCGCGCCCGCGGCCCCGCCGGCGCCCGGGCACGCGCCTCGCGCCGAGCCGGTGGAACCCGCCGCCCCGGCCGTCGAACCGACCGCCGCGGAGCCGCTGTTCGGGAAGTGGTCGGAGCAGGAGCTCACCGACCTCGGCGTGGCCCCGTCCCTCGTCCCGGTGGTCGCCGCCCTGACCACCGAGGACCAGCTCCTCGGCCTCGTCGAGTACGCGCCGCAGCTCACCGGCGAGGTGCTGCTGGCGCTGTACGACGGCAAGGCGTACGACGACGTCCTGGATCAGGTCACCGCCCCCGTCGCGGCGCCGGAACCCGTCGACACGGAGGACTTCCGGGCCGCCGCCGAACGTCCCGCCACCATCGTCACCACGACCGACGACGCGCTGCGCGAGGCGCTGGAGGGCGAGGACTTCGGACGCTGGAAGGTTTTCCTGCACCCCACCCAGGCCAAACTGGTCACGCGCGACTACAGCGGTCCCGCGCGCGTGGGCGGCGGACCCGGCACCGGCAAGACGATCGTGGCGCTGCACCGGGTCAGACACCTGGTGGAGCGGCTCCCGGCCGGCCGCACCAAGCCGGTCCTGCTGACCACGTACAACAAGAACCTCGCGGCGGACCTGCGTTCACGCCTGCTCGCCCTGGGCGGCGAGGAGCTGCTCTCGCGCGTCGAGATCAGCCACGTCGACCAGCTCGCGCTGCGCACCGTCCGGGAGGCGGAACCGGGCAACCGCAAGCGCATCGTCGACGAGGCGCAGGCGGTCCGCGAATGGCGCTCGCTCCTGGACGAACTCGGCGAGGACGGCTGGGACGCGGAGTTCCTGCACGACGAGTGGACCCAGGTGATCCTCGGCCAGGCGGTGACCTCCCGCACGGACTACTTCCGGGCCCGCCGCGCCGGACGCGGACGCACGGTCACCCGTGCCGAGCGCGCCGGGATCTGGCAGCTCGCCGAGCGGTTCGCCCAGCGCCTGGACCGGATCGGAGTCCAGACGTGGGACCAGATCGCGGAACGCGCCGCGCAGTTGGAGGCAGGGCGCGCCCGGCGCATCCAGGACATCGACCGCCGCCGGGAGGAGGCGGGCGGCCTCGACAACGTCCACGTGGCCGACGGTTCGGGCGGCTGGCTGCGCTACCGGTACCGGCACATCGTGGTCGACGAGGCCCAGGACCTGCGTCCCGCGCACTGGAAGATGCTGCGCGCGATGACCGCCCCGGACCGCAACGACCTCTTCCTGGTCGGCGACACCCACCAGCGCATCTACAAGAACCAGGTGACCCTCGGCAGCCTCGGCATCAACATCCGCGGACGGTCGTCGAAACTGTCGCTGAGCTACCGCACCACCCGGCAGATCCTGCGCTCCGCGCTGAACGTGCTCGGCGACGAGAAGTACGACGACCTCGACGGCAGCGCCGAGACACTGGCCGGATACCGGTCCGTGCTCAGCGGTGGCGTACCGGACCTGCACCGGCTGCCCGACTGGGCGGACGAACGCGAGGCGATCACCGCCCTGATCGAGTCCTGGGGGCAGGTGCCGCACGAGCAGATCGCCATCGCCGTGCCGACCAACGACATGGCGCGCGAGGTCGCGTACACGTTGCGGCAGCACGGCATCATGGCGCAGGAGATCGGTCCGGACGGACCCGTCGGCGACAGCGGCGTCCACATCGGCACGATGTTCCGGTTCAAGGGACTGGAGTACCAGCGCATGATCCTCGCCGGGGTGGCCGACGGGCTGGTACCGCGCGCGGACGTCCAGCGGCGGCGCACCACGGACCCGGCGCGGCACCGGACGGAGATGCAGCGCGCCCGGTCCCTGCTGTTCGTGGCCGCCACACGCGCCCGGGACAGCCTGGATGTCTTCTGGCACGGGGAGGCGAGCCCGTTCCTGAAGGAGCTGATCGAGGTGCGGCCGCCGGCCGCGGCGTGACCCGGCCCGCGGTGGCGGCCCCGGCTAACGGGCCATGACCGGCCCCTGCGGCACGAGGAACGGCCGCCGGGGATCCTCCGCCGGCATCCTGCGGTTGGCGAACGCCGGGTCGGGGTCCGGCAGGTACGGGCCGAGCGACGCGTACACGTCCGCCGCACCGCCGGGCCGGTCCCCGGGGCTCTTGGCGAGCAGTGCGTGCGTCAGGTCCTGGAGCGCCGCCGGGGCGTCGACACCGTGGTCGGCGAAGCGGGGCGGGGGCGCGGTGAGGTGTTGGGTCACCAGCTCGGCGGGACCGGGGCCGCCGAAAGGGGGTCGGCCGGTGAGCACGTGGTGCAGCAGGCACCCCACCGCGTACAGGTCGCTGCGGCCGTCCAGCGCCCTGTCCCCGGCGAGGAGTTCGGGCGAGGCGTAGGCGACGTTGCCGAGCGTCTCGCCGGTCGTGGTCAGCTGCGGGTCGGCGTCCGAGAGGACCTTCACGAGACCGAAGTCGAGGATCTTCACCAGACCGTTGGTGCGCACCATGACGTTCTGCGGCTTGAGATCGCGGTGGACGAGGCCGGCCGCGTGCGCGGCGGAGAGCCCCGAGCACAGTTGCGCGGCCACGGAGACCGCGGCCGGCACGGACAGGCGCCCGTCGTCGGCGCCGTCGACCACGTTGTCGAGGGTCGTCCCGTCGACGAGCTGCATCACCAGGCAGCAGACGTCCTCCGTCACGGCCGCGTCGTACACGGTGGTGATGTTGGCGTGGTCGAGACGGGCGGCGGTCTTCGCCTCCCGCTCGAAACGGGCCAGGGCGGTGCGGCGCCGGTCCGGCAGGGCCAGCAGGTCGGCGGCCACGGTCTTGACCGCCACGGGGCGCTCCAGATACACGTCCGTCCCCTCCCAGACGTGCCCCATCGCCCCTCTGCCCAGAATCCGGTCCAGCCGGTACCTGCCGCGCAGTACCTTGCCGGCGGCGAACTGCTCCACGTGCACTTCCTTCAGTGGGCCCAGCGGTGTGTCGGTGCGCGGACCCTCCGGCCGGAGGCCCGGCATCGACAGCCCGCGCGGAAGAAGTCAACCAGCCCCGTGCGCAGACCGGAAAACCCCAGGGAGCACGGAGTCCCGCACAAACCCCATGAACATGACCTGAGGTCGGCGAACGCGAACACAAGGACAGGTTTGACGATGCTTTCACTTCCGCGGGAAGGTGTGAGCGCTTCAGTTCGTGAAGGCGGCGCGGCGGAGGACGTCGCGGCGTGAGGGGTGGACGGGCAGTAGCGAGGGGGATGCGGCTTCAGCCGCCTGCAGCTTCGCCGGTGGTATCTGCGGCCGGAATCCTTCTCCTGCCCACAGCAGTGCGGAACGCCCCTCGGCGGGGCGCCCGCAGAAGGGGTGCGTGATGGCCGACGAGAAGACTCCTGATGAGGAACCGAAGTAACGAGAAAGCGAACCAGGGTCGGCGGGGGACGAGCGCTCACCTTTTCCCGCTGCGCTGGAGGAGCAGCGGGAGACTTCCGGCACTGCCTGCGTTCGTCGCCCGCCCTTGTCGGACCTCCCCGCCGCCGTAACCACGCGTGGCGGCGCCGATGGCCGCGGCCGCCTTCACCGACTGGGTCCGCTTCATCGTCGTCTCCGGCGTCCCGTGGCGGAAGTTGCCCTCAAAGCTTCGGGTGGGCCCGATGTGAACGGGATCGGAGCGCCGACGAGACCTGGAACAGCGGAAGAGGGCCTCGACCATATGG
>NZ_JBHXQZ010000044.1:0-63596 GCF_042717095.1 Streptomyces sp. NPDC058632
GCCGGGCGGCTCAGCGGGAAACGGCAGCGGGAACGGGAGGGACGGAAAGAGAAAAGAGAGGGGCACCGGCCGAATGCGGTGCCCCTCTCTCATTCCCTCAACCGGTCGCACCGGGCGGGCACGCCCGGTGCGACCGGTGTCACGCCCTGTCTCAGCTGCAGCCGCTGGTCGAGCCGCAGCCCTCGCAGATGTAGCAGGAACCGGCGCGCTGCATCTTCGTCCCGCAGGAGAAGCAGAGCGGGGCGTCGGCCTGGATACCGAGCTGCATCTCGACCAGTTCGGCGCTGGTGTGGGCCTGCTGCGGGGCGGGCTTGGCCGCCTCGGCCTCGGCCTTCGGCGTGGACACCGCCTTCAGCTCCTGAGACGCCCGCGGCGCGGACTGGGCCAGGCCCTCGACGTCGACCTCGTCATCGGCCGCCTCGTAGGAGCCGGTCTCGAGGTGACGCTGGCGCTCCTCGGCGGAGTGGATGCCGAGCGCGGAGCGCGTCTCGAAGGGCAGGAAGTCCAGCGCGAGGCGACGGAAGATGTAGTCGACGATGGACTGCGCCATCCGCACGTCCGGGTCGTCCGTCATACCGGCCGGCTCGAAGCGCATGTTGGTGAACTTCGAGACGTACGTCTCCAGCGGGACGCCGTACTGGAGGCCGACGGAGACCGCGATGGAGAAGGCGTCCATCATGCCCGCGAGGGTCGAGCCCTGCTTGGACATCTTCAGGAAGACCTCGCCGAGACCGTCGTCCGGGTAGGAGTTGGCGGTCATGTAGCCTTCGGCGCCGCCGACGGTGAAGGACGTGGTGATGCCGGGACGCCCCTTCGGCAGACGCTTGCGGACCGGGCGGTACTCGACCACCTTCTCGACCGCGGCACGGATCGTGTCCTCGGTCTTCTCGGTGATCTCGACCTTCTCCTTCTCCTTGGTCTTGGCGGAGAGGGGCTGGCCGACCTTGCAGTTGTCGCGGTAGATGGCGAGCGCCTTGACGCCCATCTTCCAGGCCTCGAAGTAGACCTCCTCGACGTCCTCCACGGTCGCCGACTCCGGCAGGTTGACCGTCTTGGAGAGAGCGCCCGAGATCCACGGCTGGATCGCGGCCATCATGCGGACGTGGCCCATCGCGGAGATGGAGCGCTCGCCCATGGCGCAGTCGAAGACCTCGTAGTGCTCGTGCTTGAGACCGGGGGCGTCGATCACATTGCCGTGCTCGGCGATGTGGGCGACGACCGCCTCGATCTGCTCCTCCTGGTAGCCCAGGCGGCGCAGGGCCTGCGGGACGGTGCCGTTGACGATCTGCATCGAGCCGCCGCCGACCAGCTTCTTGAACTTGACCAGGGCGAGGTCGGGCTCGAGGCCGGTGGTGTCGCAGGACATCGCGAGACCGATGGTGCCGGTCGGGGCGATGACGGACGCCTGGGAGTTACGGAAACCGTTCTTCTCGCCGAGGCTCAGCACGTCCTGCCAGGCCTCGGTGGCGGCCGCCCAGATCGGCGTGTCCAGGTCGTCCATGCGGACGGCCTTGGCGTTCTCGTCGGAGTGCTGCTTCATGACCCGCAGGTGCGGCTGCGCGTTGCGGGCGTAACCGTCGTACGGGCCGACGATCGCGGCCAGTTCGGCGGAGCGCTTGTACGACGTGCCGGTCATCAGAGAGGTGATGGCACCGGCCAGGGAGCGGCCGCCGTCGGAGTCGTAGGCGTGGCCGGTCGCCATCAGAAGGGCGCCGAGGTTGGCGTAGCCGATGCCGAGCTGGCGGAAGGCGCGGGTGTTCTCGCCGATCTTCCGGGTCGGGAAGTCCGCGAAGCAGATGGAGATGTCCATCGCGGTGATGACCAGCTCGACGACCTTCGAGAAGCGCTCGGCGTCGAAGGACTGGTGGCCCTTGCTGTCGTCCTCGAGGAACTTCATCAGGTTCAGCGACGCGAGGTTGCAGGACGTGTTGTCCAGGTGCATGTACTCGCTGCAGGGGTTCGAGCCGTTGATGCGGCCGGACTCCGGGCAGGTGTGCCAGTTGTTGATGGTGTCGTCGTACTGGATGCCCGGGTCGGCGCAGGCCCAGGCGGCCTCGGCCATCTTGCGGAAGAGCGCCTTGGCCTCGACCTCCTCGATGACCTCGCCGGTCATGCGGGACGTCAGGCCGAACTTGCCGCCGTCCTGGACCGCCTTCATGAACGTGTCGTTCACGCGGACCGAGTTGTTGGCGTTCTGGTACTGGACGGACGTGATGTCGTCGCCGCCCAGGTCCATGTCGAAGCCCGCGTCGCGCAGGGCGCGGATCTTCTCCTCCTCCTTGACCTTGGTCTGGATGAAGTCCTCGATGTCGGGGTGGTCGACGTCGAGGATGACCATCTTGGCGGCGCGCCGGGTGGCGCCACCCGACTTGATCGTGCCGGCGGAGGCGTCGGCGCCGCGCATGAAGGAGACCGGGCCGGAGGCGTTGCCGCCGGAGGACAGCAGTTCCTTGGAGGAGCGGATGCGGGAGAGGTTCAGGCCGGCACCGGAGCCGCCCTTGAAGATCATGCCCTCTTCCTTGTACCAGTCGAGGATCGACTCCATGGAGTCGTCGACGGACAGGATGAAGCAGGCGGAGACCTGCTGCGGCTGGGGCGTGCCGACGTTGAACCAGACAGGGCTGTTGAAGCTGAAGATCTGGTGCAGGAGGGCGTAGGCCAGCTCGTGCTCGAAGATCTCGGCGTCGGCGGGGGAGGCGAAGTACTTGTGGTCCTCGCCGGCCTTCCGGTACGTCTTCACGATGCGGTCGATCAGCTGCTTGAGGCCGGTCTCGCGCTGCGGGGTGCCCACGGCACCGCGGAAGTACTTGCTGGTGACGATGTTGACCGCGTTCACCGACCAGAAGTCGGGGAACTCGACGCCACGCTGCTCGAAGTTGACCGAGCCGTCGCGCCAGTTGGTCATGACGACGTCACGACGCTCCCAGGCCACCTCGTCGTAGGGGTGGACTCCGGGAGAGGTGTGGATGCGCTCGACCCGCAGCCCCTTGCCGGCCTTGCCGCTTCCCTTGGCCCGGGAACTCCGTGTCGGACCGCTCGCCGTCTCTGTCATGCCGCCTCCCTGGTACGGGCGAAAACGCCCTGAAGTGCCCCGATGTTCCCGTGGCACGGTATTTGTTCTGATGCTGCGGGTGCCCACGCGCGTCACCCGCAACAGGTCTTCTCATCGCCGCGGTCCGGCCGCCCCCGGCCGCAGGGCCCGCCGGTCAGCCGGCGGGCTGGGCGGGTTCCGGGACCTGGGCAGTCCCGCCGGACCCGCTGTTGTCTTCCCGGCTCCCCGCGACAGCCCTCTCGCGGTCTCCGTCACCCACGGCGGGGTACTCCACCTGCCTGAGTTCCGTGATCGCGGCCTCGAAGTCCTCGAGCGACTCGAACGCCCGGTAGACGGACGCGAACCGCAGGTAGGCGACGAGGTCGAGTTCCTGCAACGGGCCGAGTATGGCCAGCCCCACGTCATGCGTGGTCAGCTCGGCGCTTCCGGTGGCCCGCACCGCTTCCTCGACGCGCTGGCCGAGCTGCGCGAGCGCGTCCTCGGTAACGGGACGCCCCTGACATGCCTTTCGCACACCGTTGATGACCTTGGTGCGGCTGAACGGCTCGGTCACGCCGGACCGCTTGACCACCATGAGCGAGCACGTCTCCACGGTCGTGAAACGACGGGAGCAGTCGGGACACTGGCGACGCCTGCGGATTGACGTGCCGTCATCGGTCGTACGACTGTCGACGACACGGCTGTCGGAGTGCCTGCAGAAGGGGCAGTGCATGAGATCCCAACCCTCCCTCGCAGCAGACTCCGTGGCCCCACAGGGCCCGTTCGGCCCTGCGAAGCTGCTCCAGCATAAGCGATCTCCGAAGGCCTCAGGACCGCGGGACCACAACTTCTGGGTAGCTGGTGCAATCCAACCACTAGATGTGGTGATTGGCTCATTCATACACTCCAGCACGCGTGTCATTCGAATCCGGGCATGAGGCGTCCGGCCGACCTTCCTCACGGTGTGCTCACGCGGGGCCACGGTGCGGACTCGCGGGGCCCGCGGGTCCCGCGCGAAGCCCCGGAAAGGCCGCGCATGGGGAGATGTCGTGCCCGCCGGGAGGAGACGGCGTGCGACTCCCGGAGAGGCCGGGGAGGAGTCGGGCCGCTCCCCTCATCGCGCGGCACCCGATGACAGACTGGGCCCCGGCCGGGAGACCGTCGCCTCGGCGGCGAAGAGTACGACAATGGGGGCTTTTGCCGACGGGGAGAATCGCAGTCAATACACCTCGGCGGGCGATCACAGAGGGCAATTCGCGTTTTTTCACTCGAACGTGTGTTTGGCGCAACCTTTCGAAAGCTACTACCGTTGTCCTGCAGGGAGACCATCGAGAGGGGCCGACGTGACCACCACCGCAGACAGCGCCAGCATCACTGCCCAGGACCGCTCCCAGGGCCGGCTCGAGCCGGTGCATGCGATGAGCGAAGCCACGCAGCATCCTGAGGGACAGAAGCGCTCCTTGCCGGGCCGACCTCCCGGCATCCGGGCGGACAGCTCGGGACTCACCGACCGCCAGCGTCGGGTGATCGAAGTCATCAGGGACTCGGTGCAGCGCCGCGGGTACCCGCCGTCGATGCGCGAGATCGGCCAGGCGGTCGGCCTCTCCAGCACGTCCTCCGTGGCACACCAGCTGATGGCACTGGAGCGCAAGGGATTCCTGCGTCGCGACCCGCACCGTCCCCGCGCGTACGAGGTGCGCGGCTCCGACCAGGCCACCTCCGTGCAGCCCACGGACACCGCGGGCAAGCCGGCCGCGTCGTACGTGCCGCTGGTCGGCCGGATCGCCGCCGGCGGCCCGATCCTCGCCGAGGAGTCGGTCGAGGACGTCTTCCCCCTCCCCCGTCAGCTCGTCGGTGACGGTGAGCTGTTCGTCCTGAAGGTCGTCGGCGACTCCATGATCGAAGCCGCGATCTGTGACGGCGACTGGGTCACGGTCAGGCGCCAGCCTGTCGCCGAGAACGGCGACATCGTCGCCGCGATGCTCGACGGCGAAGCCACCGTCAAGCGCTTCAAGCGCGAGGACGGCCATGTCTGGCTCCTCCCGCACAACGCGGCCTACGAGCCGATCCCCGGCGACGACGCGACCATTCTGGGCAAGGTGGTGGCCGTTCTGCGCCGCGTCTGAGTCCGCCGCGGGGGCCGGCCGGTCCGGTCCCCGCCCCTGGTCCGGGCCCCGGAACCCCTGCGCCGGTTCCGGGGCCCTGCGCTGTCCGAATCCGCTGTCGGGCCTTGCGCTGTCGGGTCCTGCGCCGCCGGTTCACGGCCCTTCATGGCCCATGCCGGCCCCGCACGCCTTCCGTCCACGCCGGGGCGTGCTCCTCGGCCTCGGCCCGCTTGTTCTCGGCCCGCTCGTCCCTCAGTCCGCTCGGCTCTCTGCCTGCCCGGCCGCCGCGTCGATCGCGGCCAGGGACTTCCTCACCTGGTTCCGGTCCGTGGTGAACCAGAAGTCGGGCAGCGAGGCCTTCAGATAGCTGCCGTAGCGCGCCGTCGCCAGTCGCTGGTCCAGGACGGCGACCACGCCGCGGTCACCCGTGGCCCGGACGAGGCGGCCGGCGCCCTGTGCCATGAGCAGCGCGGCGTGCGTGGCGGCAACCGCCATGAAGCCGTTCCCGCCCGCGTCCTCCACGGCCTTCTGGCGAGCGCTCATCAACGGGTCGTCCGGGCGCGGGAACGGGATCTTGTCCATGACGACCAGCTGGCAGCTGGGGCCGGGCACGTCAACGCCCTGCCAGAGCGACAGCGTGCCGAACAGGCAGGTCCTCGGGTCGGCGGCGAAGTTCTTGATCAGCTCTCCGAGGGTCTCCTCGCCCTGGAGGAGGATCGGGTACTCCGGAATGCGGGAGCGCAGCTCCTCTGCGGCGAGCTGGGCGGCCCGCATCGAGGAGAACAGGCCCAGGGTGCGGCCGCCCGCGGCCTGGATCAGCTCGGTGAGCTCGTCGAGCATGTCCGCGCGGTCGCCGTCGCGGGCCGGGCGCGCCAGATGCTTGGCGACGTAGAGAATGCCCTGCCGGGGGTAGTCGAACGGAGAGCCGACGTCGACGCCCTTCCACTGCGGAAGGTCGTCCCCCTCGGTGCCCTCGGGGCCGAGGCCCAGAGAGGCACCCACGCCGTTGAAGTCGCCGCCGAGCTTCAGCGTCGCGGACGTCAGGACCACCGAGCGGTCGGAGAAGAGTTTCTCCCGCAGGAGGCCCGAGACCGACATGGGGGCGACCCGCAGCGAAGCGCCGCTGTGTCGGTATGCGGCTTGGCCGCGGGGCTCGTGGCGCTCGTGGCGCTCGTACCAGACGACATCCCATTCGGAGCCGTTGGTGATGCGCTCCGCCACGTCGTGCACGCTCTCCACCGAGGCGAGCGCCTGCTTACGGACCGCGTCCTCGTCCTGGACGGACTTGTCGCGGGTGCCCCCGATCGCGGAGATGACGGTCCGGCAGGCGTCACGCAGCGCCATCAGCGCGTACCCGAGGTCCTCCGGGATCTCCTCGAGACGGCCCGGAAGGGCCAGCTCCATCAGGCGTTCGAAGCCTTCGGCCGCGGTCTGCAGCTGGTCGGCCGCCTTCTCGTCGGCCAGCTTCGCGGCACGGCGCACCGCACGGTTGACCTGGCCGGGAGTGAGCTCCCCCGTGGCGACCCCGGTGACCCGGGAGACCAGTTCGTGGGCCTCGTCGACGATCAGCACCTCGTGCTGCGGGAGCACCGGAGCACCCTCGATCGCGTCGATCGCCAGGAGGGCGTGGTTGGTGACGACGACGTCGGCGAGCTTGGCGCGCTCGCGGGCCATCTCGGCGAAGCACTCGGCGCCGTAGGCGCACTTCGTGGCACCCAGGCACTCCCGCGACGACACCGAGACCTGGGACCAGGCACGGTCGGAGACGCCCGGGGTGAGATCGTCCCGGTCGCCGTTCTCCGTCTCGTCCGCCCAGTCGCGCAGGCGCAGCAGGTCCTGCCCCAGCTTGCTGGTGGGGGCGGCCGCCTCGAACTGGTCGAAGAGGCCCTCCTCCTCGTCCTGCGGTACGCCTTCGTGGAGCCGGTGCAGACACACGTAGTTGGACCGGCCCTTGAGCATGGCGAACTCGGGGCGGCGGCGCAGCAGCGGGTGCAGCGCCTCCACCGTGCGCGGAAGGTCGCGCTCGACGAGCTGGCGCTGCAGGGCCAGCGTGGCCGTCGCCACGACGACCCTCTCCCCCTGTGCGAGCGCGGGCACGAGATAACCGAGCGACTTTCCGGTGCCGGTGCCGGCCTGGACCAGCAGATGCGAGGCGTCGTCGATCGCCTCGGCGACGGCTTCGGCCATGGTCACCTGGCCGGGGCGCTCCGTGCCGCCGACGGCGGTGACGGCAGCGTGCAGGAGTTCGGGGAGTGAGGGCTTCGTCATAGCGCGACCACCCTACGGCCCGGCACCGACAATCGTGCGCCGACCATGAGGGCCGTGGACCGTGGACGCGCAGGTGAGCGCGGTCCACGCTGCGGACGAACATATTTCCGATCGGATGCGTGTCATCGGGCACCAGGCCCGAGCAGGGAGTCGGGAAGGCATGGCATCGGCCGCTCTCCGGCGAATGCCCAGGCCAGAAAGCTCGTAGCGAAACCGTTGCCGTTCCGTCGGTTGTCCCCCGCGGCGAACGCATAGTGTGTGGTGCCGTTCCCGGCGGTCGCGCGACGGGCCCGGACTCCGTTCGGGTCCGCGATGCGCACACGGCCGAAGCACCACGTTCGTCCACATCAGGGGGAGTCAGATCATGCGATCCATACGGCCGTCGTCCACCAGTCGCCGAGGCGGAAGGGCGCGCCGCGGAACCTCCCCCGTGCTGACCGCCGTCGCGTTCGCCTCGGTACTCGCGCTCACCGCCACCGCCTGTGGTTCGGGGGACGACACGGCGGGAGGCGAAGCCTCCGCGACCGCCGCGGCCGGGGACGACAAGATCCAGATTCCGAGCGACATCGCGGACCGGCTCAAGGAGCACGGGATCGATATCGACAAGTGGAGGAACGGCGACTGGAAGAACTGGGACAAGGACGACTGGCTGCGCGAGGCCAACGACTACGTCAACCCGATCATCGAGGACCTGTGGGACCCGGACCGCATGCGGGACGCCGAGCAGCCGGACCCGGAGGTCGACGAGAGCGACATCTCCGGTGACCAGGGCGTGACGGACCCGACGCCTCAGCCGGTGCAGGCGCAGGCCGTGCCGCCGTCCTACCACGCCAACGCCCCCACGGCGGGCAAGGTGTTCTTCGACGCACCCGAGGGCACGATGGTGTGCTCGGCGACCGTGGTGCAGGACCCCGCCAATCCGGGCAAGTCCAACATGGTGTGGACGGCCGGGCACTGCGTGCACGCCGGCAAGAAGGGCGGCTGGTACCGCAACATCGCCTTCGTGCCGTCGTACAACGACGCGGCCAGGCCGGCCGGCGAGCTCGAAGGCGCCACCGAGGACGAGGTCGCTCCGTACGGCGTCTGGTGGGGTGACTGGGCGCAGACCTCCGACCAGTGGATCGAGCAGGGCGGGGCGACCGGCGGTGACGGCGCCTCGTACGACTTCGCCGTCATCCATGTGACGCCGGAGAAGGGCGGCGGCGGCAAGTCGCTGGAGGAGACGGTCGGTTCGGCGCTGCCGGTGGACTTCCAGGCTCCCGCCGTGCCCGACGTGAAGAGCGTGACCGCGACCGGTTACCCGGCCGGCGCACCGTACGACGGCCAGACGCTGTTCAGCTGCGAGGACCAGCCGGGCCGGCTCTCGCTCAGTGCCTCCGACCCGACGATGTACCGCATCGGATGCAGCATGACCGCCGGTTCGTCCGGTGGCGGCTGGGTCGCGGAGGGCTCCGACGGCCGGCCGGCGCTGGTGTCCAACACCTCCATCGGCCCGGTGACTTCGGGCTGGCTGGCCGGCCCGCGGCTGGGCGACGAGGCCAAGGGCGTGTACGACGCGGTCAGCGACAAGTTCACCGGCCAGTGACCTGAGGCCGCTCCGGCGGCGGACAGCAGCAGGACATTCATTCGTACACGGGGGGTCATCGCACCATGCGTTCCACACGTACGTCCGCCCCGCGCCGGCGTGGCCCGCGGGGAGCTCTCGCCGCCACCGGGTTCGTCGCCGCCCTGGCGCTCACCGCGACCGCGTGCGGCGGTTCCGCCGACGACAAGGCCGACGCGGGCAAGCCCCGTTCCGGCACCTCGCAGACCGCGGACAGCGAGGCCGGCAAGGCTCCCCGGGGCCCGGCCGGCATCGCGGACAAGCTCAAGGAGCACGGGATCGATGTCGACAAGTGGAAGGACGGCGGCTGGCAGGACTGGGACAAGGACAAGTGGCTCAGTGACGCCGAGGACTACGTCAACCCGGTGATCGAGGGTCTGTGGAAGCCGGAGCGGATGCGTTCCGCCGAGGAGGCGGACAAGAACCTCTCGACCAAGGACGCGAGCGCAGCCCAGGGCGTCAGCGATCCGGAGCCGGCCCCGGTGGAGGCGCAGGCCGAGCGGACGCCGTATCACGAGAACGCGGCCCCGGTCGGCAAGGTCTTCTTCGACTCCCCCGAAGGTCCGAGCGTCTGCTCCGGCACGGTCGTCAAGGACGTGAACCACCCGGGCAGGTCCAATCTCGTCTGGACCGCCGGTCACTGCGTGCACGCCGGTGGCGACGGCGGCTGGTACCGCAACATCGTCTTCGTCCCCGCGTACAACGACCTCGGCAAGCCGGCGGCGGAGCTGGGCGACGCGAACTCCTCGGAGATCGCCCCGTACGGCAACTGGTGGGCGGACTGGGCCTCGACCTCCACCGGCTGGATCGAGGGCGGAGCGCAGACCGGCGGCGCCGGGGCGCCGTACGACTACGCGGTCCTGCACGTGAAGCCGGAGCAGGGCGCCAAGTCCCTGGAGGAGACGGTCGGTACCGCCCTGGACGTGGACTTCTCGGCGCCGTCCGCGGCCGGGTCGGGCCGGATGGGTGCCTGGGGCTACCCGGCGGCGCCGCCCTACGACGGTCTGCAGATGTTCAAGTGCCTGGACACTCCGGGCCGGTTCTCCCTCGCCTCGGATCTGCCCCCGATGCACCGCATCGGCTGCACCATGACCGGTGGTTCGTCCGGCGGCGGCTGGTTCCGGGTGGTGGACGGCGAGACCGTGCTGGTGTCGAACACGTCGATCGGCCCGACCGACAACACCTGGCTCGCGGGCCCGCAGCTGGGCCGGGACGCCGAGGCGCTGTACCAGGACATGAGCAGGACCCACGGCGGCCGTTGATCACAGCGGTACGTGATCAGGGCGGCCGGTGATCACGGCGGCCGGTCATCCGCGCACACCGACGGCCCGCCCCCTGTCACCAGCAGGGGGCGGGCCGCCGCCGTCGCCCTGGGCCGCGGACTCAGCCGGCGGCCGGCGTGGGCAGGTACGGCGTGAGCTCCGCCGCCAGTTCCTCGTGCACCCGCACCTTGAGCAGGGTGCCCTCCGCGGTGTGCTCCTCGGAGATCACCTCGCCCTCGTTGTGCGCGCGGGCCACCAGCTTGCCCTGGGTGTACGGCACGAGTGCCTCGATCTCCACGGCCGGCCGGGGCAGCTCGTTGTCGAGGAGGGCGAGCAGTTCCTCGATGCCCTGGCCGGTGCGGGCCGAGACCGCGATGGAGCGCTTCTCCTCCCGCAGCAGCCGCTGGAGCGTCAGCGGGTCGGCCGCGTCCGCCTTGTTGATCACGACGATCTCGGGTACGCCGGTGGCGCCGACATCCCTGATCACCTCGCGCACGGCGGCCAGCTGCTCCTCCGGGACGGGATGCGAACCGTCCACCACGTGCAGGATCAGGTCGGCGTCGCCGACCTCCTCCATCGTGGAGCGGAACGCCTCGACCAGGTGGTGCGGCAGGTGCCGGACGAAGCCGACCGTGTCGGTCAGCGTGTACAGCCGTCCGCCCGGCGTCTCGGCCCGGCGCACGGTCGGGTCCAGGGTCGCGAACAGGGCGTTCTCGACCAGCACGCCCGCGCCCGTCAGGCGGTTGAGCAGTGAGGACTTGCCGGCGTTGGTGTAGCCCGCGATGGCGACGGACGGCACCTTGTTGCGCCGGCGCTCCTGACGCTTGATGTCGCGGCCGGTCTTCATCTCCGCGATCTCCCGGCGCATCTTCGCCATCTTCTCGCGGATCCGGCGCCGGTCGGTCTCGATCTTGGTCTCACCGGGGCCACGGGTGGCGAGTCCGCCGCCCTTGCCGCCGCCCATCTGCCGGGACAGCGACTGACCCCAGCCGCGCAGCCTCGGCAGCATGTACTGCATCTGCGCGAGCGCGACCTGCGCCTTGCCCTCCCGGGACTTGGCGTGCTGGGCGAAGATGTCCAGGATCAGGGCCGTACGGTCGATGACCTTGACCTTGACGACGTCCTCGAGGTGGATCAGCTGGCCGGGGCTCAGCTCTCCGTCGCAGATGACCGTGTCCGCGCCCGTGTCGAGCACGATGTCGCGCAGTTCCACGGCCTTGCCGGAGCCGATGAAGGTCGCCGCGTCGGGCTTGTCGCGGCGCTGGGTCACGCCATCGAGCACGAGGGCGCCCGCCGTCTCCGCCAGGGCGGCGAGCTCCGCGAGGGAGTTCTCCGCGTCCTGCACGGTTCCCGACGTCCACACGCCGACGAGTACGACGCGCTCCAGGCGGAGCTGCCGGTACTCGACCTCGGTGACGTCCTCGAGCTCGGTGGAGAGGCCGGCGACGCGGCGCAGGGCCGCACGCTCGGAGCGGTCGAGCTGGTCGCCGTCCCGCTCTCCGTCGATCTCGAGGCTCCAGGCGACGTCCGCTTCCATCAGGGCATCGGCCCGGAGGCCCTCGGGGTAGGTCTGCGCGAGGCGCTTGGTGTCCTGGGAAGGGGAAGAAGAGGAGGTCATTGGGTCCTTACGTCGATACGTCGATGGGGATTCGCAGGGGGCGACGGGTACCCCCGTCACCCTCCACAACGCACGGGCCTCCCGGGAGATTCCCGTGCCCCGCGCCGTGGCGTCCTGATGATGGTGGCACGACACGGCACGTCTCGTCACCGTGTTTGTTCCCGGTTCACGTCGGGTCGATGCCCGGTCGGGACGGAGCGTCCCGTGGGCTGTGACGCGGACTTGCGGACCGTGGAGTCGTGGGCTGCGGACTTCCAGTCCGGGTGGCCGGGCATCGGTGGGGTCTTCGCGTCGTGGAGCCAGGCGTTCAGGAATCCGGTCAGGTCCCGTCCCGCGGTGTCGGAGGCGAGCCCGACGAAATCGGCGGTGGAGGCCGTGCCGTCCCGGTGCCGGGTCACCCAGCGCCGTTCCAGGAGGTCGAACGCGGTGCGGCCGATCTCCTCGCGCAGGGCGTACAGCACGAGCGCGGCGCCGTCGTAGACGATCGGCCGGAAGATGCCGATCTTCCGGCCGGGCTGCGGGGCCTTGGGTGCGGCGGGTGGTCCGCCCGCCGCACGCCAGCGGTCGGATGCCTCGTAGGCGGCCTTCATCCGGGTCTCCAGGGACCGGCCGGCCCTCTCCTGCGCGTACAGCGCCTCGTACCAGGTGGCGTGGCCCTCGTTGAGCCACAGGTCGGACCAGGTGCGGGGGCTGACGCTGTTGCCGAACCACTGGTGGGCCAGCTCGTGCACCATGATCGACTCGACGTACCACTCGGGGTGGGCCGGATCGGTGAAGAGGTCTTGCTCGAAGAGGGACAGCGTCTGGGTCTCGAGTTCGAAGCCGGTGGAGACGTCGGCCATGAGCAGGCCGTACGTCTCGAAGGGATAGCGGCCGACCCTGGCCTCCATCCAGGCCATCTGGTCGGGGGTCCTCGCCAGCCACGGCTCGAGCTGTTCGCGGTGGACCGTGGGGACGACGTCGCGCAGCGGCAGCCCGTGCGGGCCGGTGCGGTGCAGGACCGTGGAGCGGCCGATGGACACCTGGGCGAGTTCGGTGGCCATGGGGTGCCGGGTGCGGTACGTCCAGGTCGTCGTCGCCGCGCGGGTGCGGTCGACGTGGATCGGCAGACCGTTGGCGACGGCCGTGTGACCGTCGGGTGCGGTGATGCGGAAGGTGAAGAAGGCCTTGTCGGACGGGTGGTCGTTGCAGGGGAAGACCAGGTGCGCGGCGTCGGCCTGGTTGGCCATGGCAAGGCCGTCCGCGGTGCGCACCCAGCCGCCGTCACGGCCCTCGGCGGCCACCGGATCGCTGGTGTGACGCACCGCGATACGGGTCCGTTCGCCGGCGTCCAGGCCGCCGACGGGCGTGATCACGAGGTCCTCACCGGCGGTGGTGAAGGTCGCGGGGGCGCCGTCGACCTCGACCGAGTGGACGGTGCCGTGGGCGAAGTCGAGGTTGATCCGGTCCAGGTCCGTGGTCGTCCGGGCGTCGATCCTCGTGGTGGCCTGGAGCGGTGTGTCGTTGGTGCCGGGGTAGCCGAGGGTGAGGTGGTACGACGTCACGTCGTACCCGGGGTTGCCCAGGTGCGGGAAGAGACGGTCGCCGATGCCCAGTGGTGTGGCGGGGGCGCTCGCGGCGAGGAGGCAGACGGAAACGGCCGACGCGAGCAGCGCCGCGGACGCCCGCCGACGACGGCCACGGGAGATCGGCCTGCGGGCGGCCGGGGCGGGGACGGCCTGACGGCCGGAGGCCGGACCGTGCGGGGCGGGACGTTCACAAGCCGGTTCCGGGGCAACCGGGCCGTGGGGAGTGAGCAGCATGGGCCCACGGCTATCAGCGCGCGCGTGCGCAATTCCGGCGGCGCGCTCCCGGCCCACCCGATCGGGTGGGCCGATGGCCGAGCAGGCGCGCCGACAAGGTGCCCGGCCGGGCGGCGCCCGCGGCGCCCGGCGCGCGGACCGCTGTCAGGTGCCCTGGGCCTGCGGTTTGGCCCGGCTCACGTCGTACACACCCGCCACCTTGCGCATCGCGCGCATGAGGGTGGGCAGGTGGGCGGCGTCCGGCAGCTGCACGGTGTAGGTGTGCCGCACCTGCTGGTGGGTCGGTGGCTCGACGGTCGCGGAGACGATCTCGGCGCCTTCCACCGCCATGGCCTCGGTGAGGTCGGCGAGCAGATGGGGGCGGACGAACGATTCGGCGACCAGGGTGACCCGGCACTCGGCGCCCTCTCCCCAGCGCACGCCGACCTCCGCGCGCCCCGCGTCTTTCATGCGTGCCACGGCGGCGCACTCGACACGGTGCACGGTGACCGCTCCCCCGCGCACGGCGAAGCCGGTCACCTCGTCGGGCGGTACGGGCGTACAGCAGCCGGCGAGCCGCACCGTCGCGCCGGGCCGGTCGGCCAGGACCTGGGCGCCGCCGGAGGAAGCGGGCACCGCCTCGGGAGCGTGCCCTGCCGCGGGCCCGCCCGTGGCAGGGCGGGGAGCCGGCTGTGCCGCCTCGGACCCGGCTCGGTCCTCCTCGACCGGATCGGCGGGATCGGCGGGGTGGGCGGTCAGCCATCGCTGAATGGCGATCCGGGCGGCCGGGGTGTGGGCGTGCTCCAGCCACTCCCTGGAGGGCTCGGACGCGGGGTCCTGGCCCATCAGGAGCTGGACGGTGTCCCCGTCCCTCAGCACGGTGCTCAGCGTCGCCAGGCGGCCGTTGACCCGGGCGCCGATGCACGCGTGCGCGTCCTCGCCGTACTGCGCGTACGCGGCGTCCACACAGGTCGCGCCCTCGGGCAGGCCGATCGTGCCGCCGTCGGGGCGGAACACCGTGATCTCGCGGTCCTGGGCGAGGTCCTCGCGCAGCGTGGACCAGAACGTGTCGGGGTCGGGCGCGCCGCGCTGCCACTCGAGGAGCCGGGAGAGCCAGCCGGGCCGGGTCGGGTCGACGCGTTCGCCGTCGCTCGTCGACTGCTCCTCCGCCGGGGCGGCGTAGGGGTTGCCGAGAGCGACGACACCGGCCTCGGCGACCTTGTGCATCTGGTGCGTGCGGATGAGGACTTCGACGACCTGGCCGTCGTCGCGCGCGACGGCGGTGTGCAGCGACTGGTACAGGTTGAACTTGGGGACCGCGATGAAGTCCTTGAACTCCGAGACGACGGGCGTCATGCAGGTGTGCAGCTCACCGAGGACGCCGTAGCAGTCGGCGTCCTCGTTCACCAGCACCAGCACGCGGCCGAAGTCGGCGCCGCGGAGCCGGCCGCGTTTGCGGGACACGCGGTGCACGGAGACGAAGTGACGCGGACGGATGAGGACCTCGGCGGCGAGGTCCGCCTCGCGCAGCACCTTGCGCACCTCGTCGGCGACCTCGGCGAGCGGGTCGTCCGCGCGGGAGGCGTTGCGGAGGATCAGCTCACGCGTGTGCCTGTTCTCCTCGGGGCGCAGGATCGCGAAGACCAGGTCCTCGAGTTCCGTCTTGAGCGCCTGGACACCGAGCCGTTCGGCGAGCGGGATGAGGACGTCCTGGGTCACCTTGGCGATGCGTTCCTGCTTCTCGGGGCGCATCACCCCGAGGGTGCGCATGTTGTGCAGCCGGTCGGCGAGTTTGATCGACATCACGCGGACGTCGTTTCCGGTGGCGACGAGCATCTTGCGGAAGGTCTCGGGTTCGGCCGCGGCACCGTAGTCGACCTTCTCCAGCTTGGTGACGCCGTCGACGAGGTAGCACACCTCCTCGCCGAACTGCTCGCGTACCTGATCGAGCGTCACCTCCGTGTCCTCGACGGTGTCGTGGAGCAGGGAGGCGGTCAGGGTCGTGGTCTCGGCGCCGAGTTCGGCGAGGATGAGGGTCACGGCGAGCGGGTGGGTGATGTACGGCTCGCCGCTCTTGCGCATCTGTCCCCGGTGCGAGGACTCGGCCAGGAGATAGGCGCGGCGCAGGGGGTCGAGATCGGCGTCGGGATGGTGGGCGCGGTGGGCGTCGACGACATGGCCGATGGCGTCGGGAAGCCGGTCGCGGGAGGTGGGGCCGAGGAACGCGGCACGGCCCAGCCGGCGCAGGTCGAGCCGGGAGCGGGCCTTCCTGCGTGTCCCTGCGGGCGTGACACGACCTGGGGTCACGGACCCCGCTGTCACAGACCCCGGCGTCACAGACCCTGATGTCGCGGGACCTGGGGTCGCAGGTTTCGCGGCCTCCGCATTCAATGGGCACCTCCGGCTGCGTCGACCGGCGGACGTATGCCCAGGGCGGACTCGGGCTGAGGAGACGGCGCTCGTCCCCCGTCCGGGCCGGTGCTTGATGCTACCGAGCCCAGCACGTGCGACCGACCGCCTCCCCCGGAGCGTGAAACGGATCACCCCATTGAGCGAAGACCGTCACGGCGGCGATTTCGCGCCACAGGGCCGGCGGCGTGCCATGGTCCCGAAGCCGGACCGGTCCCCGCACCTCACGGATGCGGGCGGCCGGCCCACTCGGCTCTTGGATACCAAGCCGGTACGGGGTTCAGCGGGGCAGGTTCTCCAGCCACTCGCTCTCGATCACTCCCTCGGCGACGATCACCGCCGGCCCGGTCATCTCGATCTCCCCGTCGGGCCGTTCCGTGATCACCAGGGTGCCGCCGGGCACATCCACCGTGTACGTCACCGGGGTTCCGGTGCTCCGCGGGTCGACGCCGTCCCGGCGGGCCGCGGCCACGGCCACCGCGCAGGCGCCCGTGCCGCACGAGCGGGTCTCGCCGGCGCCCCGCTCGTGGACACGCAGCGCCACGTGTCGCGGACCGCGGTCGGCCACGAACTCGACGTTGACGCCGTCCGGATAGACCGAGGCGGGGCTGAACGGGGGCGCGGTGAACAGGTCGCCGGCGTGGTCGAGGTCGTCCACGAAGGCCACGGCGTGCGGGTTGCCCATGTTCACGTTCCGCGCGGGCCAGCTGCGTCCGCCGACGTTCACGGTGACGCCGTCGTCGGGCAGCAGTGCCCGGCCCATGCCGACGGTGATGTCACCGGCGGCGGAGCCGCTGTCGGACACGGTCTTGGCGATGTGCACCGTCTTCACGCCCCCGCGCGTGGCGACCGCGATGTCTCCCTCGGCCACATGTCCCGCGCGCTGGAGGTAGCGCGCGAACACACGCACGCCGTTGCCGCACATCTCGGCGACCGAGCCGTCGCCGTTGCGGTAGTCCATGAACCACTCGGCCTCGGCCGCCAGGTGCCGCGCCTCGGGGTGTGCCGCGGACCGCACCACGTGCAGCAGTCCGTCACCGCCGATGCCCGCGCGGCGGTCGCAGAGGGCCGCGACGGAGGCAGGGGGCAGGTCGATGGCGTTCTCGGGGTCCGGGACGATCACGAAGTCGTTCTCGGTGCCGTGCCCCTTGAGGAAAGCGATCCGCGTGCTCATCCCTCGATCGTACGGGGCGACCACGACACCGCGTCCCGGCCGTCGCTCTGCGCAGGAGTCCGCGCGAGGGAGCCGGCGGAGGGCGGGGCCTCAGCGGAGGCGGGCGACCCGCCAGACGGCCAGGGCCACCACCGCGGCGACCAGCACGGCATAGGCGGCCACGACCCGCCAGTCGGGTCTGCGGCCGGAGCTCCGGGCCGGCAGGCCGGGCCAGGTGTACCCCACCCTGCGGGCGGCCATCATGCCCCAGCCGGCCGCGCAGGAGCAGATCAGCAGGCCCAGCATGGCGATCACGGCGCCGCTGTCGCCGAAGTCGAAGGCGAGCGGGAACGCGAACATCAGGGAGCCGACCGCGGCCAGGCCGACGATGGGCGCGAGCTGCCAGATGCGCAGCCGACGCTGCGGACGCAGCTCGACCTCGACCTCGTCGCCGCCCGCGAACATCTCGTCCGGCTCGGGGCCGTCGTCGGTCACCTGGCCCTGTGTCTCGTCCGGCCCGTCGGGGCTGAGACGGTCAGGGTCCTGCTCCGGTACGCCCCGCTCGGTGGTGAGGTGTTCGGTTCCATGTGCGGTGTCGCGAGGGCCGGCCTCCATCGCCACGCGCCCTCCCAACTTGGACTCCACTGGTCGATCGAAGCTCGATGATGGCACGGCGCCGGAGGCCCGGATGACGGCCTGGGCGTCCCGATGCCATGACGTGATCAGGCTGTAACCGGTCGTTCGACCAATGACAGCGCGAGCTGCGGAAGTTCCGTCAGATCCGCCGCGGCCCCACTCAGCCAATGCACCCTCGGGTCGCGCCTGAACCATGAATCCTGACGGCGCGCGAAGCGCTTGGTGGCACGGACGGTCTCGGCCCGCGCGTCCTCCAGGGCGCACTCTCCGGCCAGCGCGGCGAGCACCTGCTGGTAGCCGAGCGCGCGCGAGGCCGTACGCCCCTCGCGCAACCCTTGCGCCTCCAGTGCGCGCACTTCGTCCACGAGACCCGCGTCCCACATCCGGTCGACCCGGCCGGCGATCCTCTCGTCCAGCTCGGGGCGGGCCACGTCGACACCGATCTGGAGGGTGTCGTAGACCGAGTCGTGGCGGGGAAGGTTGGCGGTGAAGGGCAGGCCGGTGATCTCGATCACTTCGAGCGCCCGGACGATACGGCGGCCGTTGCTCGGCAGGATGGCCCGTGCGGCCTCGGGGTCGGCGGCGGCGAGACGGGCGTGCAGCGCGCCGGATCCGCGCAGTGTGAGTTCGTTCTCCAGGCGCGACCGCACGTCGGGGTCGGTGCCCGGGAACTCGAGGTGATCGACGGCCCCGCGGACGTAGAGGCCGGAGCCCCCGACCAGGACGGGCCAGCGCCCCGCGGCGAGCAGCGCGTCGATCCGCTCCCGGGCGAGGCGCTGGTACTCGGCGACGGACGCGGTGACGGTCACGTCCCAGATGTCCAGGAGGTGGTGCGGGACTCCCCCGCGCTCCTCGGGCGTCAGTTTGGCGGTGCCGATGTCCATCCCCCGGTAGAGCTGCATGGAGTCGGCGTTGACGACCTCGCCTCCGAGTTCTCGGGCCAGGAAAACGCCCAGATCGGACTTTCCGGCTGCGGTGGGGCCGACGACGGCGATGACCCGGGGGGCGGGGGGTGCGCTGCTCACCGGTCCAGTCTCGCAAACCTCACAGCCGGCCCTCCATCGAGTTGCGCGACGTGACGGGCACGGACCCTCACCCATGGTCGGGTTTCGGCCGCCGGGTGACCGCGCGGCAGGGCGGGACCGCATCCGCGCGGGTACCGTATGGGGTGGATATGGGCGTTTTCGCATATGGGCCCACCTGGATTCCGCACGTATCCCGCACGTATCCCGCATGGCATGAGCGCACATGAACCGCACCGTGGGGAAAGGTGGACCATGGGTCTCCTGGACAACATGAAGGCCAAACTGGGGCCTGCCAAGGACAAGGTCTCGGACCTCGCGCAGCAGCACGAGGGCAGGATCCAGCACGGGCTGGACAAGGCCGCGAAGACCGCCGACGAGCGGACCAAGGGCAAGTACAGCGACAGGATCCAGAAGGGCACCGGCAAGGCCAAGGGCGCCATGGACCGGCTCGCCCACAAGAACGATCCCGGTCCGGACGCGGGAGGCACCACTCCCCCTGCGGGGCCGCCGCCCGCTCACTGAGCGGTGGATCGGCATACGGCCGGGAGCGCCGACGGGCATCGGGCGCTGCCGGCCGACGGCCCTTTCGGACGGCCGTTTCAGGCCGCCCCCGGGCCGGGTCCGGCGTCTCGCGAAGCCGGCTGCTACGACCAGGTGGCCACGATGTAGCCCACCCCGTACGGAGCGTCCTCGTACAGCAGCGTGCCCCGAAGAGCGGGCTCCCCGGCTCCGGCCGCGCCCGCCAGGACCTGCCAGGGCGCCCGGCCGGACGCCCTGAGTTCGTGTGCCAGGCCGCTGTCCAGCGCCCGTAGGGCCGCCGTGTCGGCCGCTCCCAGTGCCCGCGCGGCCTCCGCGTCGAAAGGTGCCGCCCGCTCGTCGAGGTAGCCCGGTGCCTTGAGCGTGCGGCAGGCGCTGCCGTCACCCATGACCAGCAGCGCGACCCGCTCCGCGCGGGTGGCGATGTCCCGTCCCGCGTCGAGGCACCGGTCGGCCGCGAGGGACTCCCCCACCCCCAGGCCCTCGACGGGTGAGTCCGTCCACCCGGTCCGCTCCAGCAGCCAGGCGCCCACCGCGAGTGCGGCGGGCAGCTCCCGGCCGGTCGCCGTGCCGCGGTCCGCTCCGAGCCGTACGTCGAGACCGGCCCCGAAGCCGCGGAAGGACCCCGTGCCGCCCTGCGGGTAACGCTCGGCGTCCACGCCGTCCGGCGCCGGACCGACGACCACCAGGAGGTCGGGCCGGGCGGCGGCGAGCACGCCGACCGCGTCCGCGCACGCGGCCCGCGCGGCGTCCAGTTCGGGGGCGGCGCCTGTGGCGATTTCGGGCACGAGCAGCGGCGGACAGGGGCAGACTGCGGCGGCGACCATCATGATCGGCAGCGTAACCCCCGTGGGCCACCCCCACCGCCGCCTCAGCCCGCCCTGCCTGCTCAGCCGCGGTGCGATGTCCGTACGCCCATACGTTCGTATGCCCGTACGGCGTCCCGGGCGCTGCCCGTGATCCCGTCGGCCAACGGGTGTCAGTCGCAGCCGCAGCCGCTCGCCACGGCCGGGAGCGGCTCGGGGGCGCCGATCTTCGGCAGGCCGAGCATCACGCCCGTCGGCTGCGCCGCCTTCTCCGCGTTGCGCTTCTCCCAGGCGTCGCCCGCGCGTGTGCGGCGCACGTCCAGGGTCGGCCCCTCGGCGAGGAGGTGGTGGGGCGCCGCGTACGTGATCCCGACGGTGACGACGTCGCCGGGGCGGACGTCCTGCTCCGGCTTGGTGAAGTGCACCAGGCGGCTGTCCGGGGCACGGCCGGAGAGACGGTGGGTGGCACCGTCCTTGCGGCCCTCGCCCTCGGCGACCATCAGCTCCAGGGTGCGGCCGACCTGCTTCTTGTTCTCCTCCCAGGAGATCTCCTCCTGGAGGGCGACGAGCCGCTCGTAACGCTCCTGGACGACCTTCTTGGGGATCTGGCCGTCCATCTCGGCGGCCGGGGTGCCCGGACGCTTGGAGTACTGGAAGGTGAAGGCCTGGGCGAAGCGGGCCTCGCGCACGACGTGCAGGGTCTGCTCGAAGTCCTCCTCGGTCTCGCCGGGGAAGCCCACGATGATGTCGGTGCTGATCGCCGCGTGCGGGATGGCGGCGCGGACCTTCTCGATGATGCCGAGGTAGCGCTCCTGCCGGTACGAGCGGCGCATCGCCTTGAGGACCGTGTCCGAGCCGGACTGGAGCGGCATGTGGAGCTGCGGCATCACGTTGGGCGTCTCGGCCATGGCGGCGATGACGTCGTCGGTGAAGTCGCGCGGGTGCGGGGAGGTGAAGCGGACGCGCTCCAGGCCCTCGACCTTCCCGCAGGCCCGCAGCAGCTTGCCGAACGCCTCCCGGTCACCGATGTCGGAGCCGTACGCGTTGACGTTCTGGCCGAGCAGGGTGATCTCCGAGACGCCCTCGGCGACCAGGGCCTCGATCTCGGCGAGGACGTCGCCGGGGCGCCGGTCCTTCTCCTTGCCGCGCAGCGCGGGGACGATGCAGAAGGTGCAGGTGTTGTTGCAGCCGACGGAGATGGACACCCAGGCCGCGTAGGCGCTCTCGCGGCGGGTCGGCAGCGTGGACGGGAAGGCCTCCAGCGACTCGGCGATCTCGACCTGCGCCTCCTCCTGGACGCGGGCGCGCTCCAGGAGGACCGGCAGCTTGCCGATGTTGTGCGTGCCGAAGACGACGTCCACCCAGGGGGCGCGCTTCACGATGGTGTCGCGGTCCTTCTGCGCGAGGCAGCCGCCGACCGCGATCTGCATGCCGGGACGCTGTGCCTTCCTGGGGGCGAGGTGGCCGAGGTTGCCGTAGAGCTTGTTGTCGGCGTTCTCGCGCACGGCGCAGGTGTTGAAGACGACGACGTCGGCGTCGCCGTCGGCGTCCTCGGGGGCGCGGACGTAACCCGCGCCCTCCAGCAGTCCGGACAATCGCTCGGAGTCGTGGACGTTCATCTGACACCCGTAGGTGCGTACTTCATAGGTGCGTGTGCCGCCCACTGACTGGCTCCGGTCGATGCTGCTCATGCCCTACAGGGTAGGCGGTCGCCACGGCACCCCCGGGCCTCCGCCCACGACCGGCCTCCGGCCTCCGCCCGGGGCCCGCCCGGGGGCTCCGCTCGGCAGGGCTCCGCTCAGTCGGCCGCCCGGGACTCCGCGCCCGGCGTCCACCCCTGCCGGCGCAGCACCCGGGACACGTCCGGTGCCTCGTAGTGGTCCCCCTTGAGGACCTTGCCGTCGAAGCGACGGGCGTCTCGCCGCCGGGGCCGCGCTTGCCCATGTTGGCGCGGTGGATCTCGGAGATCACCGCGTCGAGGTCGATGCCGTGGACGAGCGCCGTGCCGTAGGCGACGTGGACGACGTCGGCGAGTTCGTGCGCGAGCCGGTCGAGGGGGCCGTGCACCGCCACCTCCGCGACCTCGGCGGCCTCCTCGGCGAGCAGTTCACCGCTGTGGGCGGCGCGTTCCGGCGGGACCTCGGTCGGTGTCTCCCGCGCGTCCGGCCCGAAGGCACGGTGGAACTCACGGACCAGGTCTGCGGGCGAAGCGCTCATGCCGTGACCCCACAGCCTGTCGCCACCCACCTCCGGCACTCTCCCGGCCTGGTCAGGAGAGCGCCCGGGCTGGCAGGATCGCCCACATGTCCATCGCTCTGTCCCGTATCGGCAGGCGCCGGGTCCTGCGGGGCGCGGTCGCCGGCCTCGTGGCGCTCGGGCTGCTGCTGTGGTGGCTGGCGCCCTGGAGCGAGGATCCGCCGCGCGGGTCGGTCACGCTGAGCACGGGGACACACGCGGGGGTCTACCAGAAGTACGGGGAGCTTCTGCACACGTCGCTCGGTGCGCACATGCCCGACCTCGAGGTGCGGCTCCGGACGAGCGACGGTTCGCAGGAGAACGTGCGGCGGGTGGCGACCGGGCAGGCGGACTTCGCGATCGCCGCCGCCGACGCGGTGGAGACGTACAAGCTGGACGGCCGGCCGGGAGCCGGTGAACTGCGCGGAGTCGCCCGTCTCTACGACGACTACGTGCAGCTCGTGGTCCCGCCCGGCTCGGACATCCGCTCCGTCGCCGACCTGCGGGGCAAGAGGGTCGCCATAGGGCCGCCCAAATCGGGGGTCCGGCTGATCGCCAACCGGGTGCTCAGAGCGGCCGGCATCGACCCGGAGAAGGACATCAGCCCCTCCGCGGACGGCATCGACTCCGGCCCCGGGCGCCTCGGGAAGGGACTCGACGCGTTCTTCTGGTCGGGCGGACTGCCCACCGACGGACTGCGCACGCTGTCCGAGGACGCCGGCCTCCGGTTCGTACCGATCACGGCCGATCTGGTCGCCGAGCTGCACGAGCAGGGTGGTGCCACGCGCTACTACCGTGCCACCAACATGCCGGAGTCGGCCTACCCCGGCAGCCAGCACGGTTCGGCCATCCCGACGATGGCCGTGTCCAATCTGCTGATCACACGCGCGGACACGGACCCAAGGCTCACCGAGTGGCTGACCCGGATCGTGCTCAAGAGCCGGGACAACATCGGGGCGCATGTGCACTCCGCCCAGCTCGTCGACGTACGCACCGCGATCTACACCGATCCGCTCCGGCTGCACGACGGCGCGCGCCGGTACTACCGGTCCGTCAAGCCCTGAACCGTCGCTTCACCCGTGGGGGCGCTCCTGGGCACCGTCACCGTCACTCTCAGCCCGTGCGGCTCGTGCCGGTCGTACGCGATCGAGCCGCCGCCCGCCGTGAGCAGGGCGCGGGAGATGGACAGTCCGAGGCCGGAGCCCCTGATGTTCTGGTGCCGCGAGCTGCGCCAGAAGCGGTCGCCGACGCGGGCCAGCTCCTCGTCGGTCAGACCGGGACCCTGGTCGGTCACGACGACGGTGGAGGTGTCCCCGTTGGAGGCGACGGCCACCTCGACGGTCCGGTCCCCAGGCGTGAACTTCACCGCGTTGTCGATGACCGCGTCCAGCGCGCTGGACAGGGCGACCGGATCGGCCCATGCCGTGGTCGGCGGGCAGTCCCCGGTCAGCAGGACGCCCTTGGCCTCGGCGGTGGGCGACCACGCCGCCACGCGTTCGGCGGCCAGGGCGCCGATGTCGGTGATCTGGAGCTGGGCCTCGAGGTGCTCGGCCAGCGCCAGGTCGAGCAGGTCGTCCAGTACCTGCGCCAGACGTCTGCCCTCGGCCTGGACCGAGGCGATCTCCTCGTTGCCCTCGGGCAGTTCCAGGGCGAGGAGTTCGATGCGCAGCAGCAGTGCCGAGAGCGGGTTGCGCAGCTGGTGCGAAGCGTCGGCGACGAAGGCGCGCTGCTGCTCCAGCACGCTCTCGACGTTGTCCGCCATCTCGTTGAACGACCGGGCGAGCCTCCTCAGTTCCGGCGGTCCGCCGGCCACCGCGACCCTGGACTTCAGCCGCCCGGTGGCGATGTCGTGGGTGGTGGCGTCCAGGACCCGTACGGGCTTGAGCACCCAGCCGGCCAGCCGCAGGGCCGCGCCGACGGCCAGCAGCATCGCGGCCGCCTCGCCCGCCGCGATGAGCAGCCAGCCCCGCAGGATGCGGGACCGCATCTGCCCGGTGGGCGAGTCGGTGACGACGACGGCGACGACGTCGCCGTCCCGGATGACCGGCGAGGCCACCACGAGGCTGCGCCGCTCCCAGGGCCACACCTGCTCGGGGTCGTGGCTGCGGCGGCTGAGCAGCGCCTCCTGGAAGGCCTCGCGCACCTCCCCCGTGCCGGGCAGGTACCAGTCGTCCGGCGCGTGCGCCATCGGGGCGTCGTTGCGGTGGAAGACGCCGGCCCGGATGCCGTACACCTCGTAGTAGCTGTGGAGCTCGCTGCTGAGGGCCTCCCGGCGCTCGTTGACGTCTCCGGTGACGGGGTCGGCCGGTTCGGTGACGAACTGGGCGAGGGCCGCGAAGCGCGCGGTGTCGTCGATCCGGTCGACGATCACCTGCTGCTGCTGCGCGCCCGCCAGGCTGACCGCGAGCGGGACGCCGAGGGCGAGCAGGACGGCCGCCATCAGGACGATGAGCAGCGGCAGCAGACGTGTGTGCACCCGGTCGGACCCGCCCTAGGCCGCGGGCTCGACGAGCCGGTAGCCGACTCCGCGCACGGTCTCGATCAGGGCCGGCATGCGCAGCTTGGAGCGCAGGGAGGCGACGTGCACCTCCAGGGTGCGCCCGGTTCCCTCCCAGCTGGTCCGCCACACCTCGCTGATGATCTGCTCACGGCGGAAGACGACCCCGGGGCGCTGGGCGAGCAGGGCCAGCAGATCGAATTCCTTCCGGGTCAGCGGGACGACCGCACCGTTCACACTGACCTGCCGGGTCGGCAGCTCGATGCGCACGGAGCCGATCCGCAGCTCTCCCTCGCCGCTGCCGGGGGCGTCCTCCTGGACGGTGCGCCGGCTGACGGCGTGGATCCGGGCGAGCAGTTCGCCGGTGTCGTAGGGCTTGACCACGTAGTCGTCGGCGCCGAGGTTGAGACCGTGGATGCGGGAGCGCACGTCGGCGCGGGCGGTGACCATGATCACCGGGGTACCGGTGCGCTTGCGGATCTTGCCGCACACCTCGTAGCCGTCCTGGTCGGGCAGGCCCAGGTCGAGGAGGACGACACCGAAACGGTCGGGCTCGGGGACGAGCGCCTGGAGCGCCTCCTCGCCGTTGCGCGCGTGGGTGACGTCGAAGCCGTGCCGCGCCAGGACGGCCGACAGGGCGGCGGCGACGTGGTTGTCGTCCTCGACGAGAAGCAGTCTCATCCGGTCCCCCTTCGGTTCATCGGCCGTACGATTCGAGTGTGTAGAAAAACGGGTGCGTGCGCGTGCGCACCCTGCAGTGACGCCGATGAACGAGGACGGCGTCAAGAGGGTTCCGGTTGCTCTTCGGTACCGTTACCCGGCCGGAATGAGCCCTGCTCACAAGTGCTACGACACGTGTCCGATTGCTATCGGATCGTGATGCTCAGATTCCCCTCAGATGTGATGACGCAGGTCTGAAGGATTACTAATGTCCTCCCAAACCGAGGAGGACGGAGCCTGAGAGCGATGACCGAAGTATCGGTGGCCAAGGAAGATGTGGCCGCGACCGGCGATCTGGTCGTCCTGAAGAGCGTCAACAAGCACTTTGGCGCGTTGCACGTACTCCAGGACATCGACCTGACGATCGCCCGCGGCGAAGTCGTCGTCGTCATCGGGCCCTCCGGGTCCGGTAAGTCCACCCTGTGCCGCGCCATCAACCGGCTGGAGACGATCGACGACGGGTCGATCACGATCGACGGCAAGCCCCTGCCGTACGAGGGCAAGGAGCTCGCCCGGCTGCGGGCCGACGTGGGGATGGTCTTCCAGTCCTTCAACCTCTTCGCGCACAAGACCGTGCTCGAGAACGTGACGCTGGGCCAGGTCAAGGTCCGCAAGAAGGACAAGAAGGCCGCCGAGGAGCGGGCCCGTGCCCTGCTCGACCGGGTCGGCGTGAGTTCGCAGGCCGACAAGTACCCCGCGCAGCTCTCCGGCGGCCAGCAGCAGCGCGTCGCCATCGCGCGGGCCCTGGCGATGGAGCCCAAGGTCATGCTCTTCGACGAGCCGACGTCGGCGCTCGACCCGGAGATGATCAACGAGGTGCTGGAGGTCATGCAGCAGCTCGCCCGCGACGGCATGACCATGATCGTCGTGACCCACGAGATGGGATTCGCCCGTTCGGCCGCCAACCGCGTGGTGTTCATGGCGGACGGCCGCATCGTCGAACAGGCGACGCCGGACCAGTTCTTCAGCAACCCGCGCAGCGACCGTGCCAAGGACTTCCTGTCGAAGATCCTGCACCACTGACGTCCTGCGCCCGACGCTCGGACGACGTGCGTCACCGGATGGCCGGGGCCGCATCACCTCACCCCTCAAACGGGCCGCATCACCTCACCAGTCAAAAGGATGTGCACCATGAAGCTCCGCAAGGTCACCGCCGCCTCGGCCGCCGTATTCGCCCTCGCCCTGACCGCCACCGCGTGCGGCGGTGAGGAGAGCGGCGACAGCGGTTCGTCCTCCGCCTCCGGGGGCGGCGAGAAGATCAAGGTCGGCATCAAGTACGACCAGCCCGGTCTCGGACTGAAGACGCCGGACGGCTCCTTCGCCGGCTTCGACGTGGACGTCGCGACCTACGTCGCCAAGGAGCTCGGCTACGAGGCCGACCAGATCGAGTGGGTCGAGACCAAGAGCGCCGACCGTGAGAACGCCCTCGCGCGCGGTGACGTGAAGTTCATCGCGGCGACCTACTCCATCACGGACGAGCGCAAGCAGAAGGTCGACTTCGCCGGCCCCTACCTGCTGGCCCACCAGGACCTGCTGGTGAAGGCGGACTCGGACATCTCCGAAGCCACGGACCTGAACGACAAGAAGCTCTGTTCCGTGACCGGGTCGACCTCGGCGCAGAACGTCAAGAAGGACTTCGCTCCGAAGGCCCAGCTGAGGAATTACGGCACCTACTCGGAGTGCATCGCCGGTCTGCAGAGCGGTGCCGTCGACGCGCTGACCACCGACGACTCGATCCTCGCCGGCTACGCCGCGCAGGACCAGTACAAGGGCAAGTTCAAGCTCGCCGGTCTGAAGCTGAGCAACGAGAACTACGGCATCGGTGTCAAGAAGGGCGACACCGAGACCGTCAACAAGATCAACGACGCGCTGGAGAAGATGGTCGGCGACAAGGCCTGGGACAAGGCGGTCGAGGCGAACTTCGGGCCGGCCGAGTACAAGAACGAGCCGGCCCCGAAGATCGGCGACATCGTTCAGTAGGCCCCAGGGCCGTCCAGTAACGCGGGGTTTCTGAGGCGCGCCGCCGTCCGTCGCGATCAGGACGGCGGCGCGCCGCGTCCGCCACGTACGCCACACACCCGGAAGCGCGGGAGATCGTGTTCGACTTCATTTCTGACTATGACGATCCAACCTTGTTGGGCGCCTTCTGGATGACGGTGAAGCTCACCGTGTTCTCGGGCGTCGGTGCCCTGGTCTGGGGAACCCTGCTGGCGGCGATGCGGGTCAGCCCCGTCCCGCTGATGCGGGGGTTCGGCACCGCCTACGTGAACATCGTCCGGAACATCCCGCTGACGGTCATCATCATCTTCACCTCGCTCGGCCTCGCCGACATCTTCGGCATGACCATGGGCGCGCCCGACGACTTCGCGCTCCAGGGATTCCGCCTCGCGGTGCTCGGTCTGGCCGCCTACACCGCGGCCTTCGTCTGCGAGGCGCTGCGCTCCGGCATCAACACCGTGCCCGTCGGGCAGGCCGAGGCGGCCCGCGCCATCGGCCTGAACTTCTCGCAGGTCCTCGGCCTGATCGTGCTGCCGCAGGCGTTCCGCTCGGTCATCGGGCCGCTCGCGAACGTGCTGATCGCACTGACCAAGAACACGACGGTGGCGGCCGCGATCGGTGTCGCGGAGGCCGCTCTGCTGATGAAGGAAATGATCGAGAACGAGGCACAGACGCTGCTCATCGGCGCGGTCTTCGCCTTCGGATTCGTGGTACTGACCCTGCCCACCGGCCTGTTCCTCGGCTGGCTGAGCAAGCGACTGGCGGTGAAGCGGTGACCTCCGTTCTGTACGACGCCCCCGGCCCCCGGGCCAAGCGGCGCAATGTCATCTTCTCGGTCGTGTTCGTCGCCCTCCTGGCCCTCGTCCTGTGGTGGGTCTACCGGACGATGGACGACAAGGGCCAGCTGGAGTGGGCCCTGTGGAAGCCGTTCACCGAGTCCCCGGCGTGGACGACATACCTGCTGCCCGGCCTCGGCAACACCCTCAAGGCCGCCGCGCTCGCCATGGTCATCGCCCTTCCCCTGGGCGCGGTCCTCGGCATCGCCCGCCTCTCCGACCACCGCTGGGTGCGGGTTCCCGCCGGCGTCGTGGTCGAGTTCTTCCGGGCCATCCCGGTGCTGCTGCTGATGCTGTTCGCCAACGAGGTCTACGTCCGCTCCACGGACATCTCCAGCGCCGACCGCCCGATGTATGCGGTCGTCACCGGTCTGGTGCTCTACAACGCCTCGGTGCTCGCCGAGATCGTCCGGGCAGGCATCCTCTCCCTGCCCAAGGGGCAGTCCGAGGCGGGTTATGCCATCGGACTGCGCAAGGGCCAGACGATGAAGAACATCCTGCTGCCGCAGGCGGTCACCGCGATGCTGCCGGCCATCGTCAGCCAGCTCGTCGTCATCGTGAAGGACACCGCGCTGGGTGGCGTGCTGCTCAACTTCACCGAGCTGCTGAACGCGCGCGGCACGCTCGCGGCCAACTACGCCAACGTCATCCCGAGCTTCATCGTCGTGGCGGTCGTCTACATCGTCCTGAACTTCCTCCTCACCTCCTTCGCCTCCTGGCTGGAGGCACGGCTGCGCCGCAGCAAGCGCGGCACGGGGGCGGTACTCGGCGCCGACGAGGTCGACGACCTGAACGCGGCCGAGGTCGGGGGCACCCACAAGGCGGGAGGGGGCGGCATCATCTGACGCACGCCCCGCCGTGCGCCTGTCGTACGGCATGACTGTGGCCCGCCGTTGCCCGGCGGGCCACAGTCATGCCGGGGTCCGGTCCGCACCACCGGTGCGAACGAGCGGTACGGACCGGACCCATGTGATGAGCAGTCAAGTGATGTGACGAGCCCCGACCCACTTCATGATCGCCACCGGCCTTCGGTCACTTGACGCAAGCACCGGCAATAGGTTGCATACGTTCTGTGATCGTGCACCCTGCTCCCTCTTCCTGTTCCTCCTCGTCCCTCCGGACGTCACTTCGAGCAGGGGGCGTCGCGCCGTGGACCCGGTGATCATCGTCGGAGCGGGGCCCGTCGGGCTCACGCTCGCCCTGGCGCTGGCGCGTCAGGAGGTGCCGTGCGTGGTCCTCGACGAGGGGCCGGGCAAGGACGAACCGCGTCCCGCGCGTTCCGTGGTACTGCGCCGGGACACCGCGGAACTCGTGGAACGACTGACCGGTGCGCCGCTCACCCACGCCGGTTCGTCATGGGCCGGATGGCGGTCGACGCGGCGCAAGCAGGTGACACACGAGATCGCCTTCGACGACACCGAACCCGGCCCCGTGCACATCGCCCAGCACGTCCTGACCGGCGCCCTGCGCGCGGCTCTCGCCGGCGAACGGCTCGTCGAGGTCGTCGCGGACAGCCGTCTGGACTCCCTCGAACAGGAGCCCTCCGGTGTCACCGCGCACACCCGCGGTCCCGGGGGCACCTGGTGGCGCGGCAGCTATCTGGTCGGCTGCGACGGCCCCCGCTCCACCGTGCGCAAGCTCCAGGACATCCGCTTCCCCGGCCGCACGGCGGTGGAACGTCACGCCGTGGCCGCGCTGCGTACGGAACTTCCCTGGCCTCATGAAGCGTTGCTGCACCGGATGCCGCCGTGGCGCACCTCCGGTCCCTTCGCCGGGGAGATCAGCGCGCGCCCGCTGCCGGACGACGTGTGGCGGCTGGACTGGCTGATGCCGCCGGGCAAGGAACTGGTCACCCCCGAGCTGCTCCTCGCCAGGGTCCGCGAAACCCTGGCCGGCTGGGCCGAAGGCCCGACACCGCCGTACGAGCTGCTCGACACCGGGGTCCACACCGTCCACCACCGGCTCGCCCGGCGCTGGCGGTCCGGCCGTGTGTTCCTCGCCGGGGACGCCGCGCATCTGCTCGGCGCCCTGGGTACGCACGGACTGGACGAGGGGCTCCGCGACGCGGACAACCTCGCCTGGAAGCTGGCCCTGTCCTGGCACCACGGTCCGCACGAAGCGCTGCTCGACAGCTACCAGACGGAACGGCGGGCGATCGTCGCCGCCCGGCTGCGCGCCGCCGACCAGGCATTGCCTCTGGTACGGGGCGGCAAAGGCCTGCGTTCCTACGTCCCCGGCGCCGCCCGCGGTCATGACGCGTTCCTGGTGGAGGGGCATCTGGGACAGGGGTCGCTGGGCGCGCCGGGCGCGCACGCCGACTCACCCCTCACGCCCCCGCCCCTCGAGGGTGAGGTCCCCGTGGACACGCCGGCCGGGGCGCCGGTCACCGATGTACGGGTCACGGCGGAGGACGGCACCTTCGTCCGGCTGCGGGACCGGCTGGGCCGGGGGGCGCTGCTGGTGGTGCTGATCGCGCCGGGCACCGGTGTGTGGGAGCGCAGGCACTGGGTGTCCGCCGGGATCATGCCCCGGCTCGCGTCGGCGGTGGCGGCGCTGCCCCACCCGGCCGAGCTGCTGGTCGCGGAGAGCTATCCGGGAGCGGCGGCCCACACCGTGCTGCTGGTACGCCCCGACGGGCACCTGGTCACGGCGTTGGGCGGGGTCCGTCCGGCGTCCCTGTACACGGCGGCCGAGACGACGGTCGGCGGACCGGCTTCGGCGGAGGCAGGGACGGGGACAGCCGCGGGGGCCACCGGAACGGACACTGGGGCGGGAGCCGGAGCGAGGGCGGGAGCCGGGGCCAACGCCGGTACCGGCGCCGGGTCGCGCTGAGGTGTCGCCGCGCCGGGAGCCGGCGCGGCGACCGGGTGGGAGTGCTGTCACGGGTTGTGCGGCGCGGATGATCCGGCGTCGCATCGCGACCCGCGTGTCCGGCACGGCCTGCGCGTCGTCGTGATCTGCGACAAGGGTTACGTCTCCCGTCCGGCCGCGGAGCCCCGCACCGGCCGGCACTCCACCGGGCCGGCGACCTGATCGGCGGTTTCCAGGCCTGGGCGAGCGGCGGGGCTGCCGGTACGGACGCAGGGCACGGGCTCTCAGTACCCGCCGCCCTCCAGGAACTCCGTGTCCTCGCCCTCCTCCTCCAGTGCCCGGCGGACCACGCGCAGGGCGAGGCCCTCGGGGTAGCCCTTGCGTGCGAGCATGCCGGCGAGGCGGCGGATCCGCTTGTCGCGGTCGAGTCCGTGGGTGGAGCGCAGTTTGCGGGCGACGAGCTCGCGCGCGGTGGACTCTTCCTGTTCGGAGTCGAGCCGGGAGACGGCCGCGTCGATCAGCGTGGAGTCGACGCCCTTGGTCCGCAGCTCCTGGGCGAGGGCGCGCCGTGCCAGGCCCCGGCCGTGGTGCCGGGACTCGACCCAGGCGTCCGCGAAGGCGCTGTCGTCGATCAGTCCGACCTCTTCGAACCGGGACAGCACCTCCTCGGCGGCCTCGTCCGGGATCTCCCGTTTGCGCAGGGCGTCGGCGAGCTGTTTCCGGGTGCGCGGGGTCCCGGTGAGCAGGCGCAGACAGATCGCCCGCGCCCGCTCGACCGGGTCCCCCGCAGGCTCCTCCCGCTCGGCCCTCGGTGAGGAGGAGTCGTCCCCGTCCGCCGCGGCCGCCTCGCCGAAAGCCCGGCGTCCGCGCCCGCCGCGCGGCCCGCCGTCACGCGAGCCGCTCCTTCGTGAACTCCCCGCGCGACGGGACCCGGCGCCGTCCCGGCGTCGGCCCTCACCCGCGTTTCCACCGGAGAAGTCGTCGAAGAAGCCGTCCCCGCCGGCGTCCCCGTATGCCCCGTCACCGCGCGCGGCCGGGTCGTCGCCGCTTCCGGTGCCCGCCCCCCGTGGGGCGCCGGAAGCGGCGAACTCGTACTCGGCCCAGTCGGTTCGTCGGGTCACGGGTCAGCTCTTGGCCGCGGCGGCCTTGGACTTGATGGTCTTGGCCGCCGAAGCCGCGGCAGGGGCCGCAGTCGCGGCCGCCTCGGCCGGAGCGGCGGTGCCGGCGGCATCCGCGCTCTTCTCCTCGGCCGGCTCCTCGGGCTGCACGCCGACGCCCAGCTTCTTCAGGATCTTCTTCTCGATCTCGTTGGCGAGGTCGGGGTTGTCCTTGAGGAAGTTGCGGGAGTTCTCCTTGCCCTGACCCAGCTGGTCACCCTCGTACGTGTACCAGGCACCGGCCTTGCGGACGAAGCCGTGCTCCACGCCCATGTCGATCAGCCCGCCCTCGCGGCTGATGCCGTGGCCGTAGAGGATGTCGAACTCGGCCTGCTTGAAGGGCGGCGCCACCTTGTTCTTGACGACCTTGACGCGGGTGCGGTTGCCGACCGCGTCGGTGCCGTCCTTCAGCGTCTCGATCCGGCGGATGTCCAGACGCACCGAGGCATAGAACTTCAGCGCCCGGCCACCGGTCGTGGTCTCCGGCGAGCCGAACATCACGCCGATCTTCTCGCGGAGCTGGTTGATGAAGATCGCGGTGGTCTTGGACTGGTTGAGCGCGCTGGTGATCTTCCGCAGCGCCTGGCTCATCAGGCGGGCCTGCAGACCGACGTGGCTGTCGCCCATCTCGCCCTCGATCTCCGCGCGCGGGACGAGCGCCGCGACGGAGTCGATCACGATGAGGTCGAGGGCACCGGAGCGGACCAGCATGTCCACGATCTCCAGCGCCTGCTCGCCGTTGTCCGGCTGGGACAGGATCAGGTTGTCGATGTCGACGCCGAGCTTCTGCGCGTACTCGGGGTCGAGAGCGTGCTCCGCGTCCACGAACGCGACCTGGCCGCCGGCCTTCTGCGCGTTCGCCACCGCGTGCAGGGTCAGCGTCGTCTTGCCCGAGGACTCGGGGCCGTAGACCTCGATGACGCGTCCTCGCGGCAGGCCGCCGACGCCGAGGGCCACGTCGAGCGCGGTCGACCCGGTCGGGATGACCTCGATGGGCTCCTTCGACCGGTCGCCCATGCGCATGACCGCGCCCTTGCCGAATTGCCGTTCAATTTGTGCGAGTGCGGCGTCGAGCGCCTTCTCGCGGTCGGTTCCTGCCATGGGTTCCACCCGATTTGCTTGAGTCGATCGCTTCACGTCAATGACGCTAGCGCCTGCCACTGACAACGCGCCCCGACGCACCTCCAGCCTGTGGACAACCGGAGCCCATTTCGGACCCAACCGGATCAAATCGCCCATCCTCAGGCTTCACCGGTACACCCATAAGAATAGATGTTCGATTTTTGTGTCAAGCGCGCCACCCGGCACTCACGCGAGTCGTTCACCCTCCGGCAACGGCTCCGGCCGACGGTGTGGGCCGTCGGCCGGAGCCGTCCGCAGCCGTCCGCAGCCGTCCGCAGCGGTCCGCGGCGCTCAGGAGTCCTCGGTCCCGAGGCGCGCCTCGCCCGGTCTGCGGTCCCAGAGGTGCCGGGTGCGGACGAGGAGGGTCCGCCGCTCTTCGGAACCGCCCTCAGCGGGGCCCGCCCCGCGGTGGCCGTGCACGCGGGGGTCGTCGGTGACGTCGTAGCGCTTCACGTACGCGCCCATGAACGCCTGGAGTGTGGCGACCGCGGGAATGGCGATCAGCGCGCCGACTGCGCCGAGCAGGGCGGTACCCATGACGACCGAGCCGAAGGCGACCGCCGGGTGGATGTCGACGGTCCTCGAGGTCAGCTTGGGCTGCAGCACGTAGTTCTCGAACTGCTGGTAGATCACCACGAAGATCAGCACCCACAGTGCGTACCAGGGGTCGACCGTGAAGGCGATCAGCATGGGCAGGGCGCCCGCGAGGTACGTGCCGATGGTGGGGATGAACTGCGACACCAGGCCCACCCACACGGCGAGCACGGGCGCGTAGGGCACCTCGAGGATCTCCAGCAGCACGTAGTGGGACATGCCGGAGACCAGCGCCATCAGCCCGCGCGAGTACAGGTAGCCGCCGGTCTTGTTCACGGCGATCTCCCACGCGCGCAGCACCTCGGCCTGCCGCGCGGGCGGCAGTACGGAGCAGATGGTGCGGCGCAGCCGCGGGCCGTCGGCGGCGAAGTAGAACGAGAACAGCCCGATGGTCAGCAACTGGAAGAGGCCCCCGAGCACCTGCGTGGAGACGTCCAGGACGCCGGTGGCGCTGTTCTGCACGTAGTTGCGCAGCCAGTCGGAGCGGAGCAGGCCCTCCTGGATGTCCACCCGCCGCAGCTCGGTGTGGAAGTGCGTGTTGATCCAGTTGATGACGGAGTCGAGGTACTCCGGGAAGTCCTCGACGATCTTTATGATCTGTCCCGCCAGCATGGATCCGAGCAGCGTGACGAAACCCGCCGCCACGATCAGCACCCCCAGGAAGACCAGGAAGGTGCCCAGCCCGCGGCGCACCCCGCGTACGGCCATCCAGCTCACCGCGGGTTCGACGGCGAGCGCCAGGAAGAACGCGATGAGAATGTTGATCAGCAGACCGGTGAGCTCGTGGAAGGCCCAGCTGCCCAGCTGGAACAGGGCGATCAGCGCGAGCGCGAGCACCATGGCGCGCGGCAGCCAGCGTGGCATGCGGGAGCCCGGCGGCGGAGCCGCGCCGCCCGCTGGAGGGCCGGGGGGCGGCGGCGTGCCTGGCGCGGAGGGATGCCGGGCTGCCTGCCCGGTCTCTTCAGTGGGTGCCACGGGCCAAGTCTCGCCCACACCACCGGCAACCGTCTGCCCTGCGGCGGTCTCTGTGACGATCAGCGCTTTTCCCGGGGGACCTCCATCACCGCGCAGATCACCTGCCAGACGTCCTTGGCCGCCCAGCCGGCCCCCAGCGCCTCGTGCACGGTGCGCCCGCCGAGTTCCGACATGACGTGATCGCGCGCGAAGGTGTCGGCGGAGCCCGTACCGAAGTGCTCCGCCATCCGTTCCCAGAAGACCGTCAACCGCATGCCCCCAGTATCCCGTCCTCGGGGGTGAGGCGGGACGGCGACCGCCTGCCGGCACCGCTGTGCGCCCACGGTCGGTCCCGTGCCCGCACCCGGACACCGGACCCGACCGCCCGGGTTCCGGAGGCCCGCCCGGTGACGACCGTCGACGCGCTGCGCACGCTCACGGTGTACGGCCACGCGGATCGGCCGGCCCGGCACCGCCCGGCCGCCCGGTCGGCCACTCGGCGCCGTCTCACCCGCCCAGGGCCCGGACTCCCGCCGTCACCGCCACGGCCGCTCCGACGACGACCAGGAACGGGGCGCGCAGCACCAGCGCGACGGCGGCGGCAGCGAGCCCCACCGCCCGTGCGTCCAGCACGAGTGTCCGGCCGTCGGCGAAGGTCTGCTGGGCGGTCAGGGCGGCGAGCAGGGCGACGGGCAGCAGCGCGGCGAGGCTCCGGACGAGCGGCCGTTCGAGGGCTCCGGCGGGCACCAGGAGCCCGGCCAGTTTGACGGCGTAGCAGCCGAGGGCGGTCACGCCGATCGCGATCCAGATGTTCAACGGTCCTCCTCCGGTACGTCACTGCGCGCCGGCACGTCACCGCGCGGTGTGCCCCTGCGGCGGCCCTGGGCCCACAGGACGGCCGGTGCCGCGAGGGCGGCCGCCAGAACCGGTACACCGGCGGGCAGGGCCGGCAGCAGACCGAGTCCCAGCAGGACGGCGAGCCCGGCGACCAGCCGTTCGGTGCCGGTCCGCAGCATCGGCGCGAGCAGGGCCAGGAAGACCGCGGGGCCGGCCGCGTCCAGGCCCCAGGCGTCGGTGTCCCCGATGGCCTCGGCGCCCAGCGCGCCGAGCACAGTGGTGAGGTTCCACAGGACGTACAGGCTGAGCCCGGTGACCAGGAAGCCGATCCGGGCGCCGCGCCGGGTGGGCTGGGCGAGGGAGACCGCGGCCGTCTCGTCGATGACCCACTGGGCCGCGAGCGGCCGCACCGCGCGCGGGAGGGCCAGCAGCTGGGACAGGCGCAGCCCGTAGAAGGCGTTGCGCACGCCCAGGAAGAACGCTCCGGCGGCGGCCGTGAACGGGCTTCCCCCGGCCGCCAGCGCCCCCACCAGGGCGAACTGGGACGCGCCGGTGAACACCAGCAGGCTGAGCGCACAGGTCTGCAGCAGCGTGAGTCCGCTGCCGGCCGAGGTCACCCCGAAGGCGAATCCGGAGAGTCCGACGGCGATCCCGACCCCCAGGGCGTCCCGGACGACGGCGCCGTCCGGTTTCCCTCCCGGGGCGTCCCCGTCACGTGCCGCTGCGAGTGCTGTCCGTTGTTCTGCTGCCACGCTCCGGACGGTACGTGGAGCGTGCTCCCCGCGTCTTGTACGTTCTTGCGCTCGCGCTGGTAGGCGCCCGGCGGCACTCCGACGATCCGGCCGAAGTGCCGGTTCAGGTGCGGCTGGTCGGTGAACCCGACGGCGACTGCGGCCTGCGACGGCAGCGTGCCCGCGTCGAGGAGCCGGCGCGCCCGCCGTACCCGCGCGTCGGTGAGCCAGGCGTGCGGCGGCATCCCATAGGTGTCGCGGAAGGCCCGCAGCAGTGCGAACGGGCTGGTGCCGAGCTCGTCGGCGAGTTGCTCCAGCGTCGGCGGCGCGGCCATCCGTTCCTCGAGCAGCCCACGCGCGCGTGCGGCGGTCCGGGCCCCGGCCGTGCGCACCCGGCGCCGGGGCAGCGAGCCGCCGTTCAGCCGGAGCAGCCGGGTCACGGCCACCCTCAGCAGGGTGTCGGCGGCGAGCGCGTTGCCCTCGTCGGTGGCCCGCAGCACCTGGTGCACCAGGCGGACGGTGTACGGGTCGTCGAGAACCGGTGTCATGAACCCCGGGGTGCCGCGCAGGGTGGTGGTCTCGGCGGCGATGGCCGCGACCGCCTCGGGCGGCGGGTAGAGCGCGCCGTACCGCCATCCCTCGGGCACCCCTGCCCGTCCGGTGTGCGGGGTGTCCGGGTTCACCAGCGCGAGTGTTCCGGCGCCCGCGTACTGGTCGGCCCCGCCGTGGTGGAAGACCTCCACCCCGTCGGCGATGGCGGCGATGACGAAGTTCTCGTGGGTGTGCCGCACGAACGTCTTGCGGACGTAGCGGGCCCGGAGCAGGTCGACGCCGGGCAGCTCGGCGTACTGCCAGTGCCGCGCGCGCTCCGTCCCCGTCTCCGCCATGCGGTCCATTGTCACGCGCTCCGGACAGCGCTCCCTGCCCGGCCCCGGGACCCCGGCACCGGGGACCGGGCGTCCGCCCGGCTCAGCCCCCTTGTCGGTGCCCGGGTGCAGGATGGACGCATGGTCAGCACTCCGCACCCGGCCCTGGAAGGCTTCTCCGCCGCGACCCGCGGCTGGTTCACGGGGGCGTTCTCCGCGCCCACCGCGGCCCAGGCGGGCGCGTGGCGTGCCCTCCGGGAGGGTTCGGACGCGCTGGTGGTCGCCCCCACCGGCTCCGGCAAGACGCTGGCCGCCTTCCTCGCGGCCCTGGACCAGCTGGCCGCCACGCCTCCGCCCGCGGATCACCGCAAGCGCTGCCGCGTCCTGTACGTCTCCCCGCTCAAGGCCCTGGCCGTCGATGTCGAGCGCAATCTGCGCAGCCCGCTGACCGGCATCCGCCAGGAGTCCGTGCGCCTGGGGCTGCCCGAGCCCGAGGTGAAGGTCGGGATCCGCTCCGGCGACACCCCGCCCGCCGAGCGCCGGGCCCTGTCCATCCGCCCGCCGGACATCCTGATCACCACCCCGGAGTCCCTGTTCCTGATGCTGACGTCAGCCGCGCGCGACGCGCTGACGGGCATCGAGACGGTGATCCTGGACGAGGTGCACGCGGTCGCCGGTACCAAGCGCGGGGCGCATCTGGGGCTGTCCCTGGAGCGGCTGGACGAGCTGCTGCCCCGGCCGGCCCGCCGTATCGGCCTGTCGGCGACGGTCCGTCCGGTCGACGAGATCGCCCGTTTCCTGTCCCCGCGCGGCAAGGTGGAGATCGTCCAGCCGGAGTCGGGCAAGGAGTTCGACCTGTCCGTCGTGGTCCCGGTCGAGGACCTGGGCGAGCTGGGCGGCTCTCCGGTGGCGGACGGCTCGGAGGGGGCCGGGGGTGCGGAGCGCCCATCGATCTGGCCGCACGTCGAGGAACGGATCGCCGACCTGGTCCAGTCCCACCGTTCGACGATCGTGTTCGCGAACTCACGCCGCCTCGCGGAACGCCTGTGCAACCGGCTCAACGAGATCGCCTACGAGCGGGCCACCGGCGAGCCCCTGGACGAGCGCCACTCCCCCGCCGAGCTGATGGGCGGCTCCGGAGCCGCCCGGGGCGCACCCGCCGTCATCGCCCGCGCGCACCACGGCTCGGTGTCCAAGGAGCAGCGCGCCCAGGTCGAGGAGGACCTCAAGGCGGGCCGGCTGCCCGCGGTGGTGGCCACCTCCAGCCTGGAGCTGGGCATCGACATGGGCGCGGTCGACCTGGTGGTCCAGGTGGAGTCGCCGCCCTCCGTGGCCTCGGGGCTCCAGCGGGTCGGCCGCGCGGGGCATCAGGTGGGAGCGGTCTCCAGGGGTGTGGTGTTCCCGAAGTACCGGGGCGACCTCGTCCAGGCCGCCGTGGTCACCGAGCGGATGCGGACGGGCTCCATCGAGTCGCTGCGCGTCCCCGCGAACCCGCTGGACGTCCTGGCCCAGCAGATCGTCGCCATGACGGCCATGGACACCTGGCAGTTCGACGACCTCCTGGCGATGGTCCGCCGGGCCGCGTCCTTCGCCTCACTGCCCGAGTCGGCCTTCACGGCCGTACTGGACATGCTCGCCGGACGCTATCCCTCCGACGCGTTCGCGGAGCTGCGCCCGCGCGTGGTGTGGGACCGGGTGACGGGCGGGATCACCGGCCGTCCGGGGGCACAGCGGCTCGCCGTCACCTCCGGGGGCACCATCCCCGACCGGGGCCTGTTCGGGGTGTTCCTCGCGGGCTCCGACCCCAGGAAGGGCGGCGGGCGGGTCGGCGAGCTCGACGAGGAGATGGTCTACGAGTCCCGCGTCGGCGATGTGTTCACCCTCGGCACCAGTTCCTGGCGCATCGAGGACATCACGCGCGACCGGGTGCTGGTCTCCCCGGCCCCGGGCGCGGCGGGCCGGCTCCCGTTCTGGAAGGGGGACCAGCTGGGCCGCCCGCTGGAGCTGGGCCGCGCGGTGGGCGCCTTCCTGCGCGAGGTCGGCTCGCTGTCCCCGAAGGAGGCGCGTCCTCGGCTCCTCGCCGCCGGGCTCGACGCCTGGGCCGCGGACAATGTGCTGTCCTACCTCGACGAACAGCGCCGGGCCTGCGGTCACGTCCCGGACGACCGCACGATCGTCGTGGAGCGCTTCCGTGACGAGCTCGGCGACTGGCGGGTCGTCGTGCACTCCCCGTTCGGCGCCCAGGTGCACGCCCCGTGGGCGCTCGCGCTCGGTGCGCGTCTCTCCGAGCGGTACGGCATGGACGCCCAGGTGATGCACGCCGACGACGGCATCGTGCTGCGCCTGCCGGACGCCGATCTGATGGGCCTGGACCTGCTCGACCAGGAGCCGGTGCGCGCGGGCACCGAGTACGACGCGGACCGGGCGCCCCTGGGAGCTGCGGACGTCCTCTTCGACAAGGGGGAGGTCGGCCAGGTCGTCACCGACCAGGTGGGCGGCTCGGCACTGTTCGCGTCCCGCTTCCGCGAGTGCGCCGCCCGCGCTCTGCTGCTGCCGCGGCGCAGTCCCGGCAAGCGCACCCCGTTGTGGCAGCAGCGTCAGCGTGCGTCCCAGCTGCTCCAGGTGGCGGGCGAGTTCGGCTCGTTCCCGATCGTTCTGGAGGCGGTCCGCGAATGTCTCCAGGACGTCTTCGACGTCCCCGGGCTCGTCGAGCTGATGGGCGACCTGGAGGCCCGCACGGTGCGGCTCGTCGAGGTCACCACCCCCGAGCCGTCCCCCTTCGCCCGTTCGCTGCTGTTCGGGTACGTCGCCCAGTTCCTGTACGAGGGCGACTCCCCGCTCGCCGAGCGCCGTGCGGCGGCCCTGTCGCTGGACTCGCGGCTGCTGGCCGAACTGCTCGGCCAGGCGGAGCTGCGTGAGCTGCTCGACGCCGAGGTGCTGACCGAGCTGGAGCGTGAGCTGCGGTGGCTCACCGAGGACCGGCGGGTCAGGGACGCGGAGGGGGTGGCCGACCTGCTGCGCGTGCTCGGCCCGCTCACCGGGGCCGAGCTGGCGGAGCGGGGCGCCGAGCCGCGGTGGGCGGAGGATCTGGCGTCGGCACGCCGCGCGATCCGGGTCCGCGTCGCCGGCACCGAGCACTGGGCGGCGATCGAGGACGCCGGGCGGCTGCGCGACGCGCTGGGCACGGCGCTGCCGGTCGGTGTGCCGGAAGCGTTCACGGAACCGGTCAAGGACCCGCTCGGCGACCTGCTCGCGCGGTATGCGCGCACGCACGGCCCGTTCACGTCGGCCACGGCCGCGGCCCGCTTCGGGCTGGGCGTTGCGGTCACCGAGGGCGCCCTGCAGCGGCTCTCGGCGGCGGGCCGGGTCGTCCAGGGCGAGTTCCACCCGGCCGGGATCGGCCAGGAGTGGTGCGACGCGGCCGTGTTGCGCCGGCTGCGCCGGCGTTCCCTGGCGGCTCTGCGGCACGAGCTGGAACCGGTGCCGCCGGCCGCGCTCGCCCAGTTCCTTCCCCAGTGGCAGCACATCGGCAAGGGACACACGCTGCGCGGCGTCGACGGTCTGGTGCGGGCGATCGAGCAGTTGCAGGGCGCGTCCGTGCCCGCGTCCGCCCTGGAGAAGCTGGTCCTGCCCTCCCGGGTGGCGCACTACTCCCCGGCGATGCTGGACGAGCTCACGGCCACCGGTGAGGTGGTGTGGGCGGGCGCCGGTTCCCTCCCGGGCAAGGACGGCTGGGTCTCCCTCCACCTCGCGGACGCGGCCGCCCGGCTGCTGCCGCCACCGCACCCCCTGGAGACGACCGCCCTGCACCAGTCGGTCCTCGACGCCCTTTCCGGTGGCTACGGGCTGTTCTTCCGCCAGATCGCCGACCAGGTCCGCGCCACCACCCATCCGGAGGCCACCGATCCCCAGCTGGCCGACGCCGTCTGGGAGCTGGCCTGGTCCGGCCGGCTGACCAACGACACGCTCGCCCCCCTGCGCTCGCTGCTGGGCTCGGGCCGCACCGCGGGCTCCACCGCCCACCGTGCGAAGCGTCCGGCCCCGCGCGGGCGGTACGGCTCGCTCACGGCAGCCGCCCGCGGCACCTCCCGTACCGGTCCTCCGACGGTGGCCGGTCGCTGGTCGCTGCTGCCGGACCGGGAGACCGATCCCACGGTCCGTGCCCACGCGCTGGCCCACATCCTGCTCGACCGGCACGGCGTGGTCACCCGGGGCGCGGTCGCCGCGGAGGGTGTCGAGGGCGGTTTCTCCGCGGTCTACCGCGTGCTGTCGGCCTTCGAGGAGACCGGGCAGGCCCGCCGCGGATATGTGGTGGAGGGGCTGGGGGCCGCTCAGTTCGCCATGGACGGTGCCGTGGACCGCCTCCGCGCGGCGGCCAACGCCCGCGAGCGGGGCGACGCCCTCACCGGGCCCGGCCCGGACGACCCGTTCGAGGGCGGTCCCTTCGGCGGCGGCACCGGTCCCCCCGCTCTGCACGGCTTCGCTCCGCCCGTCGATTCCGCCGACGGCTCTCCCGAGCCCGCCCCCGGCCACGACGGCTTCCCGCACCTTCCGGACGGCGGCGACCGGGCACCGTACCCACGGCCGTCGCCGGGCGACCACGTCTCCCCGCGCGACCTCGCCGCGCAGGCCCCCGGGCCCCGGCAGCAGGGGGCGCGCCCGTCGTACGACCCGTTCGCGGGCCGGCGCACCGGCCCTGACCGCGCCCTGCGGACCGTGGTCCTGGCCGCCGCCGACCCCGCGAACGCGTACGGTGCCGCCCTGGGCTGGCCCGAGCCCCCGACGGGCGCCGGGCACAAGCCGGGGCGCAAGGCGGGCTCGCTGGTGGTCCTCGTCGACGGTGAGCTGACGCTCTACGTGGAGCGCGGCGGCAAGACGGTGCTGGCCTGGCCCGCGGACCCGGACGTCGAACCCGCCGACGACTCCCGTCTCCCCGCCGCGGCACAGGCCCTCGCCGGGGCCGCCCGCGCAGGCTCCCTCGGCACGGTCACCGTGGAGCGGGTCAACGGTGACCCGGCCCTGACCTCCCGGCTCGGGGCGCTCCTGGAGGCCGCGGGCTTCGTCGCCACCCCCAGAGGTCTGCGTCTCCGCGCCTGACCCGGTCCTGCCGGCCACCCACGGCCCCACCCGGGTCCGTCCGGCGGATCATTCCGGGAGAACGGGCTGGCACGCACTCCCCCGGCCACCGCACGACGCCATGCCACCCTTGACCCATGCCCGAAGGAGATACGGTCCTGCAGGCCGCGAAGCGGCTGCACAGCGCCCTCGCGGGCACCGTGCTGACCCGCAGCGACCTCCGAGTGCCCCGGTTCGCCACGGCCGACCTCACCGGCCGCACCGTCCTGGACGTCACCCCGCGCGGCAAGCACCTCCTCACCCGCGTCGAGGGCGGTCTGACCCTGCACTCGCACCTGCGGATGGACGGCTCCTGGCGGGTTTACGCGAACGGGCAGCGCTGGAGCGGCGGCCCCGCCCACCAGATCCGCGCGATCCTGGGCAACGCCGACCGCACCGCCGTCGGCTACCGTCTGCCCGTCCTCGAACTCCTGCGCACCACCGACGAGGACCGCGCGGTCGGCCACCTCGGCCCCGACCTCCTCGGCCCGGACTGGGACTCTGCCCTGGCACTGGCCAACCTGCTCCGCGACCCGGCCCGCCCGCTCGGCGAGGCCCTCCTCGACCAGCGCAATCTCGCCGGCATCGGCAACGTGTACAAGAGCGAGCTCTGCTTCCTGCTCGGCGTCACACCCTGGCTCCCCGTCGGCGACCTGCCCGCCGAACGCACCGCACAACTGCCCGGACTCGCCAGGAAGCTGCTGGAGCACAACCGCGACCGCCCTGTCCGCAGCACCACGGGCCGCCGCGACCAGAGCCTGTTCGTCTACGGCCGCGAGGCCCGCCCCTGCCTGCGCTGTCGCACCCCGGTCCGCCGGGCCGACCAGGGCGACGGCTCCCGCGACCGCCCCACCTACTGGTGCCCGACCTGCCAGCAGGGCCCGGCCCCCGGCTCCTGAACCGGCAGCCCGACCCACCCATCGGCATCCCGTCAGGTCCCCTCGCGCGTTCCCCGCATGGCCCCCGCGCCGTACCACCTCACCGTCCGCACCCCCTTCGGCACCGGTACCACCGGCGGCATCGGCCGCGACACAGCGGCCTTCACCACGGGTCGGACTCTCCGCCCGAACGAGGGCGTGGCGATGCCTCGGTGACGCCCTCGGGCGAAGTGGCCCCCGAGGAGGGGACGGGCGGCGAGCCACCTCCGGCCGTGACGCCCGCAGCCGGGGTGTCGCCCCCCGCTCTCCGTGCCCGGGCCCGCCGCCACCGCCCGTCCGCAAGGGCGCCTCTTGCCCGGCCGTTCGGCATGCAGTGCACCGGAAGCAGACTCAGTCCCCAGCCACCGGCCGCGACCGCCGCCTCCAGCACTCCGGCGCCGGGCACGAGCAGCAGCCTCGTCACGGCCCACCACCACAAGGCCCCCAGCCCCAGCACAGCTCCCCGAGCACCCCAGTGAACCGCCCGCGCCCTCACGGCCTCCACCTCCAGCCGGACGCCATGAGGCGGCTCATCCGGGCGACCAGGGCGCACCGACGGCACACGGACGCACCACGCCCCTCGCCGGACGCCGCACCGGTGCTCCCACGCGTCCCTCGGGCCCCGCGTGTTCCGCATGCCTCGCGTGCTGCGCGTCCGCCCGGCCCGGCTCGCCGCCGCTCAGGGCAGCGCCCGGGGCCACGTCACCCGTTCTCGGCCTGGAACATCCAGTGCTGCTTCTCGAGATCCGCCGTCACCGCGATGAGGATGTCCTGGCTCACCGGGTCCGCCTCGCCGGTCGCGCCGACCCGCTCGCGCATCCGCCCGATCACCGCGCCCAACGCGTCCACCAGGGCACCCACCGCGACCGTGTCGTCGACCCAGCCCTCGGGGGTCACCCCGATGCCGCTGCCGACGGCCACCGTGGCGGCGCGCCCGTCGGGTGAGACGCCCAGTGCCGCGGCGCGCTCCGCCACGGTGTCGGCGTGTGTCCGCGCGAGGGTCACCACTTCGTCGAGCTGCAGGTGCACGGAACGGAAGCGCTGTCCGACCACGTTCCAGTGGATCTGCTTCGACACCAGGCTGAGGTCCACCAGGTCGACAAGGGCTCCCTGGAGCGCCTCGGACACGGTCTTCAGGTTCTCGTCGGACAATGGGCTCTTCACGACGTACATCCGCACCTCCGTGGCTGGTCCCCCGCATGGTTCCTCGTTCCCTCAACCATGGCGGTCACGCCTCGGACCGGCAAACGCACACAGCGCGGGGTCCGGAGGAGGCGAGGCCCCGGGACGCGGGTACGCGAAACCCCGGCGACGCCCTTCCGGATCTCCCGGAAGAGCCCCGACCGGGGCCTGTCACCGTGTCACACCGCGTTAGGCGGCGACGACGTCCACCGCTTCGGCGGGCGCCTTGATGGTCACCCGTTCCGGTGGCACACCGGCCACCGAGACGGACCCCAGCATCGGGCGAACCGGCGCGGGTACGGGTTCGCTGGGGGTCGCTGCCGCCGACCGGGCCAGCTCGGCGAGGGCGAGCTCGTCGCTCACTTCCCGCATGAGCTCGGACATCCGTACGTCCAGCGCGTCGCAGATCGCGGAGAGCAGCTCGGAGGAAGCCTCCTTCTGCCCCCGCTCCACCTCGGAAAGATAGCCGAGTGAGACTCGGGCGGACGAGGAGACTTCGCGCAGAGTACGGCCCTGGCGCTGGCGCTGCCGACGCAGCACGTCACCCAGCAGGCGACGGAGCAGAATCATCGGTGGCTCCCTCCTCGGGCCGTGTATCGGGATCCTTCTCGCCCCACCGTACCGCCTTGCGCCGCGGCCGTGCGGGGAGCGATGTCGTGTTCACTCTGGGCTGTAAACATCAAAACCCCCCGTTCCGTTCCGTATCCTGCGTCCGCTCATTCCTGGTCTGTTCGCCCGCAAGCTCATCGAGAAGCAGTGCGAGTACGCTCCGTGCACTCTCCATACGAATTTCCGCCCGGTCGCCGTTCAACCGCAGGCACTCCACTTTTCCGCCACCGGCAGAACCCGAAGCCGTCTCCGACGGCCCGTTCACAGCCACGTAGACGGTCCCGACGGGCTGTCCGTCCTGGGGGTCCGGGCCGGCGACGCCCGTGGTCGCGATTCCCCAGTCGGCACCCAGCGCCTTGCGGACACCGGCCGCCATCTCCGCCGCCACCTGCGGATCCACCGCTCCGCTCCGCGCCAGCAGGGTGGCGTCGACACCGAGCAGTTCCCGCTTGAGTTCGGTGGCGTAGGCCGTGACCGAGCCCCGGAAGGCCTTGGACGCCCCGGGGACGGAGGTGATCTCCGCCGCCACCAGTCCGCCGGTCAGGGATTCCGCGACAGCAAGCGTCATGCCCTTCACGGTGAGTAGTCGCACCACTTCGGTGGCCGGAGAACTCACGACTGTGTCTCTTCCAACGCGGCCTTCCGCTCCGCGATTCCCTGCCGGCGCAGCACGATGGCCTGTCTCACGTAGTCGAGACCGGTCGCGACCGTGAGTACGACGGCCGCGGCCATCACCCAGAACCGCAGAGTCGCCAGCCACCCCGTCAGCGCCAGCACGTACATGCCGACGGCCACGCCCTGGGTGAGGGTCTTCAGCTTGCCGCCGCGGCTCGCCGGGATCACGCCGTAGCGAATGACCAGAAAACGCAGGAGCGTGATCCCGAGTTCCCGGCCGAGGATGATTCCGGTGACCCACCAGGGGAGATCACCCAGCACGGAGAGACAGATCAACGCCGCTCCCATGATCGCCTTGTCGGCGATGGGGTCGGCGATCTTCCCGAAGTCGGTGACGAGGTTGTAGGTGCGCGCCAGATGACCGTCGAACAGGTCGGTGATCATGGCGACGGCGAAGGCGGCCCAGGCGAACGAGCGCCAGGCGGGGTCGTATCCCCCGTCTGCCAGCATCAGGGCGACGAAGCCCGGGACGAGTACCAGCCGGAGCATGGTGAGCAGGTTGGCGATGTTCCAGACACTGGCCTGGTTGACGGCCGCCGCCGCGATCTTCCCGCCCCGCGCCGGGTGTCCGTCGCCGTCACGCCCGACGCCGTCATGCTTCTCGCCGTTCGGAACGTCGTGGGAATCGTCGTGGGAATCGTCGTGGAAATCACTGTTCGACGTGCTGCCCGTGACCGGGACGCCGCCCGGAACGCCGTCCGCGGTACTGCCGGTCGCACTCCCGGAGGCCGGGGTACGGGTCCGGGATGCCTCACCGCCCGGAGTCCCGCCGGGCCTCGGACGACCGGCCGGACTCGTCGCCGCCCTCCTCGCGCCGGAGGAGCCTCCCGCCGCCGATGCCGGGGCACCCGTCATCTGCCCGCCTCCTCGCTCAGCGCGGGCGAACCCTGGAACAGCGGCTCGGCCACCAGGTCGACACCTTCCGTGCCGACGACCTTCGCCTCGACCATACGACCCGGAAGCAGACCCGTGCCGCTCGTGAGCAGCACCTGGCCGTCGGTCTCGGGGGCCTGGTGCGCCGCGCGGCCGTACACACCCTCTTCCTCGTCGACGGACTCCACCAGCACACGCACGGTCTCGCCGACCCGCTCCTCGGCGCGCTGCGAGACGAGTTCCTCGGCCATCCGGGAGACCCGGGCCAGCCGCTCGGCGACGACGTCCTCGTCCAGCTTGTGCTCGTACGTCGCCGCCTCGGTGCCCTCTTCGTCGGAGTAGCCGAAGACACCGATGGCGTCCAGCCGCGCGTGGGTCAGGAACCGCTCGAGCTCGGCGAGGTCTGACGCGGACTCGCCGGGGAAGCCGACGATGAAGTTGGAACGCACGCCGGCCTCGGGCGCCTTGCTCCGGATGGTGTCGAGGAGCTCCAGGAAGCGGTCGGTGTCGCCGAAGCGGCGCATCGCGCGCAGCACGTCGGGCGCGGAGTGCTGGAAGGACAGGTCGAAGTAGGGGACGACCCCGGGTGTGGAGGTCAGCACGTCGATCAGGCCGGGGCGCATCTCGGCGGGCTGGAGGTAACTGACGCGGACCCGCTCGATGCCGTCGACCGCGGCGAGTTCTGGCAGCAGGGACTCCAGGAGGCGGATGTCGCCGAGGTCCTTGCCGTAGGAGGTGTTGTTCTCGGAGACCAGCATGACCTCCTTCACACCCTGCTCGGCCAGCCAGCGCGTCTCGCCCAGCACGTCGCTGGGGCGGCGCGAGATGAAGGAGCCGCGGAAGGACGGGATGGCGCAGAAGGAACAGCGCCGGTCGCAGCCGGAGGCGAGCTTCACCGAGGCGACCGGGGTGCCCTCCAGCCGGCGCCGCAGGGGTGCGCGGGGACCGGAGGCCGGGGCGAGGCCCTCGGGCAGGTCCACCGGGCCGTGCCCCGGGAGCGCGACGGACGCGGCGGACTCCTGCCGCTCGGCGGGGCTGATCGGCAGCAGCTTGCGCCGGTCGCGCGGGGTGTGGGAGGCGTGGATGCCGCCGTTCAGAATGGTCTGGAGGCGGTCCGAGATGTCGGTGTAGTCGTCGAAGCCGAGCACGCCGTCGGCCTCGGGAAGCGCCCCGGCGAGTTCCTTGCCGTACCGCTCGGCCATGCAGCCCACCGCCACCACGGCCTGCGTTCTCCCGTGGCCCTTGAGGTCGTTGGCCTCCAGGAGGGCGTCGACGGAGTCCTTCTTGGCGGCTTCGACGAAACCGCAGGTGTTCACGACGGCGACGTCCGCGTCCTCGGCATCCTCCACGAGCTGCCAGCCGTCCGCCTCCAAACGGCCTGCGAGCTCCTCCGAGTCCACCTCGTTACGGGCGCAGCCAAGGGTGACGAGTGCGACGGTGCGGCGATCAGGCATGGGCTCAAGACTACTTCGTCCCGCTGACGCCCCACGTCGACGGGGTTGACCGATCCTGGCCGGCCCCGTCGACGAAGCGCCCTTGGGGATGCCGTACCGCTATCCGGCCTGCGGGTCGCCCTTGGTGTAGGTCAGCCGCTCCACGGCGCCCGGCTGCCAGTCGTCCTCGATCTTCTTGCCGTTGACGAAGAGGTCGATCGCACCGGCGTCACCGAGCACCAGGTTGATCTTCGTGCTGTCCTCGAAGGTCTTGGAGTCGCCCTGCTTGAGCAGTCCGTCGAAGAGCAGCCGGCCGCTGTGGTCCTTGGCGGAGATCCAGCTGCGCCCGTCGGGGGCGCTCACCTTGACGATCACCTTGTCCTGCGGAGCGGCCGCGATGGCGCTGTCGGAGGGGTCCGGCTCGGGGGCGGCGGGCTTCTCGGACTTGGGGGTGGAGGATCCGGACGGGCTCGCAGTGGCGTCGCCGTCGGCGACGTTCGCCTTGTCGCCGTCGCCGCCGTTGACCATCGTGAATCCGACGAAGCCGATGACGACGACGATCGCGGCGACCATGGCGGCGGTCCAGTTGGGACCGCGCCGCTCGGGACGGATGCGCTCCGCCTCGAACAGGGGGGCGGCCGGGGTGGGCGCCGGACGGCCGCCGTGCTCGGCGTCGTACTGGGCGATCAGCGGGGCGGGGTCGAGGTGCACGGCCCGGGCCAGGGTTCGGATGTGGCCGCGCGCGTAGACGTCACCACCACACGGCTCGAAGTTGTCCGCCTCGATGGCGTGCACGATGGCGATACGGACCCGGGTGGCGGTGGTGACGTCGTCGACGGTGAGGCCGGCGTCGATGCGCGCCTGCTTCAGCGCACGTCCGACGGAGGGACGGACTTCCTCGGAGACGTCGTCGGATACGTCGGACGCGTCGTCGAACGGACGCTCGTCTTCAGGAGAGTTGCCGATGGACACGGGGGCGCCTTTCGAGCGTGTAGCCACCTGTGCTGGAGGTTCAGTCTAGGGGGGTGACAGAAGGGTGGGGCAACCGGGCGGCAGGACTCTGTACGCCATCGGAATGGCCCGACATGCCGATGGCGGCACTGCTTTTTGTCGTTTCCCTCAACTTGACGTGCGGCCGGGGGAAACGGTTGCGCACTGATCCCTTACGGGTGGGTCACGATCGGCCACCCGGGTGCGCCGAAGCGACGGCCGTGTCCCGACTGCCTACTCTTCGGACTCCCCCCGGATCACGGCGAGCACGCCATCCAGTTCGTCAGCCTTCACGAGAACGTCACGGGCCTTCGAACCCTCGCTCGGTCCGACGATGTTCCGGGACTCCATGAGGTCCATGAGCCGGCCCGCCTTCGCGAAGCCCACGCGCAGCTTGCGCTGGAGCATGGACGTCGACCCGAACTGGGTGGAGACGACCAGTTCGGCCGCCTGGCACAGCAGGTCGAGGTCGTCGCCGATGTCCTCGTCGATCTCCTTCTTCTGCTTGGTCCCGACGACGACGTCGTCCCGGAAGACGGGCGTCATCTGGTCCTTGCAGTGCTGGACGACGCCGGCGATCTCCTCCTCGGTCACGAACGCGCCCTGCATACGGGTCGGTTTGTTCGCCCCCATCGGCAGGAAGAGGCCGTCGCCCTTGCCGATCAGCTTCTCGGCGCCGGGCTGGTCGAGGATGACCCGCGAGTCCGCGAGGGACGACGTGGCGAACGCGAGCCGGGACGGCACGTTCGCCTTGATCAGACCGGTGACGACGTCGACCGAGGGCCGCTGCGTGGCGAGCACCAGGTGGATGCCGGCCGCCCGCGCGAGCTGTGTGATCCGCACGATGGCGTCCTCGACGTCCCGCGGGGCGACCATCATCAGGTCGGCCAGCTCGTCGACGATGACCAGCAGGTACGGGTACGGCTGGAGTTCGCGCCCGCTGCCCTCGGGCGGCTTGGCCTTGCCCTCGCGCACCGCGCGGTTGAAGTCGTCGATGTGCCGGTAGCCGTAGGCGGCCAGGTCGTCGTAGCGGAGGTCCATCTCGCGGACGACCCACTGGAGGGCCTCGGCGGCCCGCTTGGGGTTGGTGATGATCGGCGTGATCAGGTGCGGGATGCCCTCGTACGCCGTCAGCTCCACACGCTTGGGGTCGACCAGGATCATCCGGACGTCCTCCGGTGTCGCCCGCATCATGACCGACGTGATCAGGCAGTTGATGCAGGAGGACTTGCCGGAGCCGGTGGCGCCGGCGACCAGTATGTGCGGCATCTTCGCCAGCGAGTGCATGACGTAGCCGCCCTCGACGTCCTTGCCGAAGGCGACCAGCATCGGGTCGTCGTCCTCGGCGGACTCCGCGAGCCGCAGCACGTCTCCGAGGTTGACCATCTCCCGGTCGGTGTTCGGGATTTCGATGCCGACGGCGGACTTGCCGGGGATGGGGCTGATGATGCGTACGTCGGGGCTGGCGACGGCGTACGCGATGTTCTTCGTCAGCGCGGTGATCCGCTCGACCTTCACGGCCGGGCCGAGTTCCACCTCGTAGCGGGTGACGGTGGGCCCGCGCGTGAAGCCGGTGACGCGGGCGTCGACCTTGAACTCGGTGAAGACGGTGGTGAGCGAGGCGACGACGGCGTCGTTGGCGGCGCTGCGCGCCTTGCCGGGGCCACCGCGCGTGAGCAGGTCGAGGGCCGGCAGGGAGTAGGTGATGTCGCCGGACAGCTGGAGCTGCTCCGCGCGCGGGGGGAGTTCGCGGGGGGCGGACGGGGTTTTGGTGAGGTCCGGGACGCCGGAGTCCGTCTGCTTCCGGTCCTGTTCGGCCTGTCCACCCTGCTTCGGCGCGTTCTGCCTGACGCCCGGCCTCGGCCTGTCCTGCCGCGAGCTGTCCTGCTGGTCCTGCTGGGGGCGGGCGGCCGGCACCGGCGTCGGGGTGGTCGGCTCGCGGTCGCCCACGCGCACGCCCTGGGTCAGGTCGGCGACGACCGGCGAGGGCGGCATCCCGTGCAGGACGGCGCCGTCGAGCGCGGCGGCGGCCGCCGCGGCCACGTCCACGGCGTCCATCGGCCGGTTCATGTCGGGCTGGGGCACCGCGGACCTGCGCGGCCGGCCGCGGCGCCGGGACAGCGCCTCCTGCTCCGCGAGGTCGGGGTCGTGCTCCTGGGGCTCCCGCCGGCGGCTCCGGCGGTCGGCGGGCAGCGCCTCGCGCCACTGCTCGTCGTAGCGCTCGTCGTCCTCGCCGAACTCCTCCGGCCCATGGTCGTGCACGAGCCCCAGCCTGGTGCCGAGCAGCCTCAGTCGCTGCGGAATGGCGTTGACCGGAGTGGCCGTGACGACCAGCAGACCGAAGACGGTGAGCAGCACCAGCAGGGGCACGGCGAGCACATCGGTCATGGTGTACGACAGCGGCGTGGCCGCGCTCCAGCCGACGAGTCCTCCGGCGTCCCTTATGGCGTGCATGCCGTCGCTGCGGGCGGGCGAGCCGCAGGCGATGTGGATCTGGCCGAGCACACCGATGAGGAGCGCCGACAGGCCGATCACGATGCGGCCGTTGGCCTCCGGCTTCTCCGGGTGCCGGATGAAGCGCACCGCGACGACCGCGACCAGGATCGGCACCAGCAGGTCGAGCCGGCCGAACGCGCCGGTGACCAGGATCTCCACGAGGTCGCCGACGGGCCCCTCGAGGTCGGCCCAGGTGCCCGCGGCGATGATGAGTCCGATGCCGAGCAGGAGCAGCGCGAGGCCGTCCTTGCGGTGGGCGGGGTCGAGGTTTTTGGCACCCTGCCCCATGCCCCGGAAAACCGCCCCGACGGCGTGCGCCAGGCCCAGCCACAGGGCGCGCACGAGCCGGTAGATGCCGCCGGTCGGGCTGGGAGCCGGTTTGGGCGCGGGCCTCTTCGCCGCGGCCTTCCTGGCCGGAGCCCTCTTGACGGGCGGCTTCTTGGCAGCGGCCTTCTTCGCCGGAGCCTTCGCGGAAGCAGCCGCCTTCTTCATGGGTGGCTTCTTGGCTGCGGAGGGACGTGAGGCCATGGGGGTGAGGTTACCGGTGGAGACGCCAGGGGACACGCGTGCCAGCCGCTTCACCCGTTCGTGTCGCTCCCGTGGAGGCGCCGAACTGACGCGGGGAAGGCCTGTCCAGCGGATCAAGTCGGAGGTGACCGGCGGTATCTGTCCAGTGGGGGCGAGCGGGGTCCGGCGTGTGCGGCTGCAAGGCGGAGGAGGGAGTCGACGCGGAGCGAGGGGCCCCTCCCGCTCACGGGAAGGGGCCGAGAGAGGGGCGAGTGACGGCAACGCCGCTGGGGGCACCCCCTGCTCGAAGAGCTGGAAAGAGGGCAGCCGGCCCCGCCTCTCCGGCAGCCTCCGCCGGACAGGCCCTACGGCCCAGAACCGCGCAGGACGAGCCGCGAGGCCCGTGCGCCGTCGGTCAGTTCTGCGACGGCATCGGCGACGCGCTGCCCGTGCCCGGTTCCAGCGCGTCCAGCGCCCGCCGCAACCCCGTGAGCTTGCGCTCCAGATGGGCCGCCGTGGCCACCGCGGCCGCGTCGGTCGATTCGTCGTTGAGCTGCTTGGACAGGGCCTCGGCCTGTTCCTCGACGGCCGCGAGCCGCGCGGAGAGTTCGGCGAGCAGGCCGACGGACCCCTTCTGCTCCCCGGCGTCCTTCTCGTCGCCCTCCAACTGGAGCCGCAGCAACGCCGCCTGCTCCCTCAGCTGACAGTTCTTCATGTACAGCTCGACGAAGACCGAGACCTTCGCGCGCAGCACCCACGGGTCGAACGGCTTGGAGATGTAGTCGACCGCACCCGCCGCGTACCCGCGGAACGTGTGGTGCGGGCCGTGGTTGATCGCGGTGAGAAAGATGATCGGGATGTCCCGCGTCCGCTCCCGCCGCTTGATGTGCGCCGCGGTCTCGAAGCCGTCCATCCCCGGCATCTGGACGTCCAGCAGGATGACCGCGAAGTCGTCCGTGAGCAGTGCCTTGAGTGCTTCTTCCCCGGACGATGCCCGTACCAGCGTCTGATCGAGCGCCGAGAGGATCGCCTCCAGCGCCAGCAGATTCTCCGGCCGGTCATCGACCAGGAGGATCTTGGCCTTCTGCACCATGGCCCGCCCTCCTCGCCCCGGCTTGGGGCCTCCCCTGTCCGCAGGTCCCGGGTGGACACCGGCGGGTGCCGACCCGGGGGACGGCTCCCTTGCGCCGCCCGTCCTTGTGCCGGTCATCGTAGCCGCACCCCGCCCGTCGCCACACCCTGTCACCGTGATGTCACTGTGTACGTAGCAGAAACGCGGAGCGAGACCAGAAGGTTCCCCGAATCCCGCACTTCTACACGACTTCGCGCACACCGCGTCGGCAACTTCACGTGAACGGCGAAGCTCCCCTCCACCATCGCACGTCCCGGGCCGCCGCCCTCACGCCCCCCTCTCGCGGGGCGCCACGGTCACACGCCCCGCATCCACTGCTGCATCACCGACAGCAGGTGATCGGGATCGACCGGCTTCGTCACGTAGTCGGAGGCGCCCGACTCGATCGCCTTCTCCCGGTCGCCCTTCATCGCCTTCGCGGTGAGCGCGATGATCGGAAGTCCCGCGAACTGCGGCATCCGGCGGATCGCCGTCGTCGTCGCGTATCCGTCCATCTCGGGCATCATGATGTCCATCAGGACGACCGCCACGTCGTCGTGCTGCTCCAGCACCTCGATGCCCTCGCGGCCGTTCTCCGCGTACAGCACGGAGAGGCCGTGCTGTTCGAGGACGCTGGTCAGTGCGAACACATTGCGGATGTCGTCGTCGACGATCAGCACCTTCTGCCCGCCGAACCGGATACCGCGCTGCGACCGGGGCGCCGGATCCTGCTCCGTAACCGACGCGACCGGCGTGCCCAGCCACTGCTCCGGCTGCTGCGGCGCGGGCCGCTGCTCCAGCTCGGGCAGGGGCCTGCGGCGCCGCCGGAACAGCGCGGCCGGACCGTTCTGGGTTTCCCGGTAGGACGTCACCTCGGCCGGTGTCTCCACCCCCGCACCGGAGGAACCGGCCGGCCTGGCGGGGCCGCCGCTCTCCAGGGCCGGCATGGACTGCTGGTAGCCGTGCGGCGGCAACTCGCTGGGGTGCAGCGGGAGATACAGCGTGAAGGTCGAGCCTCGGCCCGGCTCGCTCTGCGCGTGGATCTCACCGCCGAGCAGCTGGGCGATCTCCCGGGAGATGGACAGCCCGAGCCCCGTACCGCCGTACTTGCGGCTGGTCGTGCCGTCCGCCTGCTTGAACGCCTCGAAGATCACCCGCATCTTGCTGGCGGCGATCCCGATGCCCGTGTCGGACACCGAGAACGCGATCAGGTCGGCGTCCGGGTCGGTCAGCGAACCGGCCTCCAGCAACTGCTCCCTGATGGCCTGCGGGACGTCGTCACGAGCCGGCCGGATGACCAGCTCGACGGACCCGGAGTCGGTGAACTTCACCGCGTTGGACAGCAGGTTGCGCAGCACCTGCAGCAGCCGCTGCTCGTCGGTGTGCAGCGTGGCCCGGAGCTCCGGGGAGACCCGCACCGACAGGTCCAGGCCCTTCTCCGCGGTCAGCGGCCGGAAGGTGGCCTCCACGTAGTCCACGAGCTGGACGAGCGCGATGCGCGTCGGGGAGACGTCCATCTTGCCCGCCTCGACCTTCGACAGGTCGAGGATGTCGTTGATCAGCTGCAGCAGGTCGGAGCCGGCGCCGTGGATGGTCTCGGCGAACTCGACCTGCTTCGGGGAGAGATTCCCGTCGGCGTTGTCGGCGAGCAGCTTGGCCAGGATCAGCAGCGAGTTGAGCGGGGTGCGCAGCTCGTGCGACATGTTGGCCAGGAACTCGCTCTTGTAGCGCATGGAGACCGCGAGTTGCTCGGCGCGCTCCTCCAGGACCTGCCGCGCCTCCTCGATCTCGGTGTTCTTCACCTCGATGTCGCGGTTCTGCCGGGCCAGCAGCTCGGCCTTTTCCTCCAGTTCGGCGTTGGACGCCTGGAGTGCCTTCTGCCGCTGCTCCAACTCGGCCGAGCGCTCCTGGAGTTGCTCGGTCAGTTCCTGTGACTGCGCCAGCAGCAGCTCCGTCTTGGTGTTCACCGAAATGGTGTTGACGCTCGTCGCGATCATCTCGGCGATCTGGTTGAGGAAGTCCTTCTGGATGTGTGTGAACGCAGTGAACGAGGCCAGTTCGATGACGCCCAGCACGGTCCCCTCGAACAGCACCGGAAGCACGATCACCTGGGCGGGCGGCGCCTCCCCAAGACCCGAGGAGATCTTCAGGTAGCCGCTGGGCGCGTTCTCCACCAGGATCGTGCGCTTCTCCATGGCGGCCGTCCCGATGAGTCCCTCACCGGGCCGGAACGACGTCGGCATCGAGCCCAGCGAGTAGCCGTACGAACCGAGCATGCGCAGCTCGTACTGGTCGTCGTCGGCGGCGGCGCTCACGTCCTCCCCGTCGGCCAGGGGCATCGAGAGGAAGAACGCGCCGTGCTGTGCGGAGACCACGGGCGTCAGCTCGCTCATGATCAGCGAGGCCACGTCCTCCAGGTCCCGACGGCCCTGCATCAACGCGGAGATGCGGGCCAGATTGCCCTTCAGCCAGTCCTGCTCCTCGTTGGCGATCGTGGTGTCGCGCAGGTTGGCGATCATCTTGTTGACGTAGTCCTGCAGTTCCTGGATCTCTCCGGACGCGTCCACGTCGATCTTCAGGTTCAGGTCGCCGCGTGCCACCGCGGTCGCCACGCGCGCGATGGCACGCACCTGCCGGGTCAGGTTCCCCGCCATCTCGTTCACGGACTCGGTCAGGTCCCGCCAGGTGCCGTCGACGTCACGCACGCGGGCCTGCCCGCCGAGCTGGCCCTCCGTACCCACCTCGCGGGCCACGCGCGTGACCTCCTCGGCGAAGGACGACAGCTGGTCGACCATCGTGTTGATGGTGGTCTTCAGCTCGAGGATCTCTCCGCGCGCGTCGATGTCGATCTTCTTCGTCAGGTCACCCTTGGCGATGGCTGTCGTCACCATGGCGATGTTGCGCACCTGACCGGTCAGGTTGGACGCCATCCGGTTCACGGACTCGGTGAGGTCCTTCCACGTACCGGCCACACCCGGTACGTGCGCCTGACCGCCGAGGATGCCGTCCGTACCCACCTCGCGGGCCACCTTGGTCACCTGCTCGGCGAACGAACTCAGCGTCTTCACCATGATGTTGATGGTGTCGGCGAGCTGCGCCAACTCGCCGCGCGCCTCGATGGTGACCTGCCGGGTGAGGTCACCGCTGGCGACCGCGGCGGACACCTGGGAGATGTTCCGCACCTGCGTGGTCAGGTTCTTGGCCATCAGGTTGACGTTGTCGCTCAGGTCCTTCCAGATGCCCGTGACCCCGGGCACGTGTGCCTGGCCGCCCAGGATGCCCTCGGTACCCACCTCGCGGGCCACCCGGGTCACCTGCTCGGCGAACGACGACAGCTGGTCCACCATCGTGTTGACGGTGGTGACGAGTTCGAGGATCTCGCCCTTGGCGTCGACGGTGATCTTCTTCGACAGATCGCCCTTCGCGACCGCGGTGGTGACTTCGGCGATGTTGCGCACCTGGAGGGTCAGGTTGTTCGCCATGCCGTTCACCGACTGGGTGAGGTCCTTCCAGGTGCCGGAGACACCCTGCACCTCGGCCTGACCGCCGAGGATGCCCTCCGTACCCACCTCGCGGGCCACCCGCGTGACCTCCTCGGCGAACGACGACAGCTGGTCCACCATCGTGTTCAGCGTGTTCTTGAGCTCGAGGATCTCCCCGCGCGCGTCCACGGTGATCTTCTGCGACAGGTCGCCCCGGGCCACCGCCGTCGCCACCTGGGCGATGTTGCGGACCTGCGCGGTGAGATTGCCGGCCATGCCGTTGACCGAGTCGGTGAGGTCACGCCACACACCGGCCACCCCGGGCACCTGTGCCTGGCCACCGAGCCGGCCCTCCGTACCCACCTCACGGGCCACCCGCGTGACCTGGTCGGCGAACGAGGACAGCTGGTCGACCATCGTGTTGATCGTGTTCTTGAGCTCGAGGATCTCCCCGCGCGCGTCCACGTCGATCTTCTGCGACAGGTCGCCCCGCGCGACCGCCGTCGTGACCTGGGCGATGTTGCGGACCTGGCCGGTCAGGTTGGACGCCATCGAGTTGACGGAGTCGGTGAGCTCCTTCCAGGTACCCGACACGCCGTCCACCCGGGCCTGACCGCCCAGTCGGCCCTCCGTACCCACGTCCCGGGCCATGCGCGTGACCTGGTCGGCGAAGCTCGACAGCTGGTCCACCATCGTGTTCACGGTGTTCTTCAGCTGGAGCATCTCGCCGGACACGTCGACGGTGACCTTCTGCGACAGGTCGCCGTTGGCCACCGCCGTCGTCACCTGGGCGATGTTCCTCACCTGACCGGTGAGGTTGCGGAACGCGGTGTTGACGGAGTCCGTCAGGTCCTTCCAGGTCCCGGCGGCACCCGGCACCTGCGCCTGGCCGCCCAGCTCACCCTCGACGCCGATCTCGCGCGCTACGCGGGTGACCTCGGCACCGAAGGCGGACAACTGGTCGACCATCGTGTTGACGGTGTTCTTGAGCTCCAGCATCTCGCCGGCCACGTCCACGGTGACCTTCTGCGACAGGTCACCGTTGGCCACCGCCGTCGTCACCGCGGCGATGTCCCGCACCTGCGTCGTCAGGTTCCGGAACACCGTGTTGACGGAGTCCGTCAGGTCCTTCCAGGTCCCGGCGGCTCCCGGCACGTTCGCCTGACCGCCCAGTTGTCCCTCGGCCCCGACCTCGTTGGCGACCCGGGTGACCTCGTCCGCGAAGATCTTCAGCGTCTCGGTCATCTGGTTGATCGTCTCAGCGAGCTGCGCGACCTCGCCCCGCGCCGGAACAGTCACCTTCCGCGACAGATCGCCGTTGGCGACCGCGGTCGTCACCTCCGCGATCCCGCGCACCTGGGCCGTCAGGTTCCCGGCCATGGTGTTGACGGAGTCGGTGAGCTCCTTCCACACACCGTCCACGCCGGACACCTGCGCCTGCCCGCCCAGCGCGCCCTCGGTGCCCACCTCGCGTGCGACGCGGGTCACCTCGGAGGAGAACGCCGAGAGCTGGTCCACCATCGTGTTGACGGTGTTCTTCAGCTCCAGCATCTCGCCTTCGACATGCACGGTGACCTTGCGGGACAGGTCACCCCGGGCGACCGCCGTCGTCACCAGAGCGATGTCGCGCACCTGCGCCGTCAGCCGCTCCGCCATGGTGTTGACCGAGTCCGTGAGGTCCTTCCACGAACCGGACATGCCCCGCACCCGGGCCTGACCGCCCAGCTTGCCCTCGGTACCGACCTCGCTGGCCACCCGCGTGACCTCGTCGGTGAAGGTCGACAACTGGTCGACCAGGTTGTTGACGGTACGCCCGACCTTCAGGAACTCGCCGCGCAGCGGCTGTCCCTGCCCGTCGTCCCCGCCCAGCTGCGCCCGCAGCTCCATCCGCGGCGACAGATCACCCTCGGCCACCGCCGACAGCACCCGGCTGACCTCGGAGACGGGCCGCACCAGATCGTCCACCAGCGCGTTCGAGTTGTCGATCGCGCTGGACCAGGAACCCTCACAGGCCCCCGTCTCCAGGCGCTCGGTGAGTTTCCCCTCGCGCCCGACCATCCGCCGCACCCGCGCCAGCTCGCCCGTCAGATGGAGATTGCGGTCGGCCACCTCGTTGAAGACCGCCGCGATCTCCGCCATCACGCCGTCGCCGGAGACCGTGAGCCGCTTACGGAAGTTGCCGTCCCGCATCGCCACCAGGGCGACCATCAGGCGGTTCAGGGCCGCGGTGTCCACCGCGGTGGTACCGCCCCGGGACCTGCCCTGCTTACTAGGGGACTGTCCGCCTTTCGCGCGCGTGTTCGTGCCCCGCGTCGCTGCGCCAGACTCCACTGTGTCCCTCCCGCAGGGGTCGACCGTTACTGCTGTGCTCGGGTACCACCGCACGGTGTACCTGTGACTGCTTCTGCTTGCTCTGCTTACTCGTGCATATGCGTGTACTACTGCGATACCTGCCCTGCCTACCAGGGCGCTACCCGGGCCGCCGCCCGGCCGGAGGACACCCGCCCGTCCGGACCTTCGCAACAGCCGGCCCGCCCAGTGTTTCACCCTCACCGAACCAGGCCATAACAGTTCGGCAGCTTCGCACACCGACCGCACAGCCGCCGGACGTCGGACACCTCCCGACGGAAACACAGCAGACCGGCATCCGCTCGGACCGCGAAGGTAAGTAACCTTGCATCCGGCTGTCCAGCCACACCGGTCCGTCCGGTCTGGGCGGTGGCACGGAGACGAGCGGGCATCGGAGGGCGGCCGCACACATGACCACCGGACTGATCCCGGGGGAACAACCCCCGGACCCTCGGCCGACGAGCGGCCTGCCGCCCCAGCGGCGCGAGCCGGTCGGCCATGGAGTCATGCCCGTCGAGAACCGGTCGAGGAGTTCTGTGATCACCGCGCGCGCGGCCGCCAGCTTCGAGCCCGTCGGGCGCTCGGTCGCGAGCGCCCGCTCCTTCGTCCGCGACACCCTCCAGGGGTGGGGTTTCGCCGACATCGTCGACGACGCCGTGGTCCTCACCAGTGAGCTCGTGACCAATGCCGTGATCCACACCAGCACCTGGGCCGACCTGCTGTGCCTGCGCTGCGACGACGGCGTACGGATCGAGGTGACCGACCGGTATCCGGAGCGTGAGGTCCCGCTTCAGAGTCCGGCCGCCGACATGGGCGGCCCCGACCGCGAGGGCGGACGAGGCCTCCAGCTCTGCGCGGCCCTGGCCGGCCGATGGGGCGTCGAGTACACCCCCGCCCACAAGACCGTCTGGTTCCAACTCGACATCCCCGACCGCCCGGTGGGCGCCCGCTCGGCCGGACCGGCACTGCCGCTCGAACTCCTCCCGATCGCCGACGCCCGGGTCCGCGTCGCCGTCGTGCAGATCGACCGAATCGGCGCGATCTCCTCCTGGAACGAGGACGCGGAGGAACTCTTCGGCTACACGGCCGACCAGGTCATCGGCAAGCCCCTCACCGACCTCGCGGCCTGGCCGCACACCCCCGGCACCGGCACCGGCATCGCGGAGGCGCTCCAGCTCTCCCGCTGGGAAGGCAGCTACGGCATAAGGGCCACCACCGGCCGGGTGATCCCCGTCTACGCCTCGCACCTGCGCGTCCGCGACACGGACGGCGATCCGTCAACCGTGTGCCTCCTCGTCAGGGACCATGAACGGGCGGTCCTGCAGACCCCGTTGCGCGTCCCCTCCGACTCGACCGCCTCCTCCGAGAGCCAGAGCACCGACCCCTTCGAGGTGTTCATCGGCTCACCCGCCCCGGACGACCTCGACGGCCTCCTCCAGCGCACGGTGGAACGCGCCCGCGACATGCTCGACGGCGACTCCGCCTTCCTGCTCCTCGCCACCGACGACGAGACGGAACTCGAGGTACGTGCGTCCACCGGCCTGCCCTCGGCCCGTCAGCGCTTCGCCCGCGTTCCGGTGGAAGCCGGCTCCGGCCGTTACGGCTCCGCCCGTATGCCGGCCGTCCACGACGACCTCGCCGCCCTGCCCGGCGCGGTCCCGCTCCTCAACGGCACCGGCATGCGCTCGGTCGTCACCGTCCCGCTCAAGGTCGAGGGCCGCCTCACGGGCTCCCTCGGCGTCGCCGCGGAGGGAGCGGGCCGGTACTCCAACGAGGAGGCGCTGCGCCTCCAGTTCGCAGCCGATCGCATCGCCCTGGCCGTCGAGTCGGCCCGCCTGGGAGAGCTGGAGCGACTGCGCCGGGGCTCGCTGAGTTTCCTCGTCGAGGCGTCCGACCTGCTGGCCGGCACCCTGGACCGCGACCAGACCCTGGCCCTCATGGCCCAGATGACCGTTCCCACCCTGGCCACCTGGTGTGCCGTCTACACGATCGCCGACCAGGCCTCGGAGCCGTACCTCTCCTATGTGCTGCACGAGGACGAGGAACTCATCGACGGCATCAAATCCCTGCTCTCGAAGATGGCCCCGCCCGACCCGGTCCCCACTCCCGGCGCCCGCGTCTGGTCGGCACCCGGCGAGGTGGCCCATCAGGCGGCCCTGCGCACGTCCATGCGCAGTCTGGGGCTGAGCGGCAGCCCGGACACCCGGGTCACCCCCGGCATCGGTCCCACCCTCACCACGGCCTCCGCGGTCGGCGGCGAGACGGTGGTCCTCCCGCTGGTCGCCCGTAACCGCGTCATCGGCATGCTGACGCTCGGCAAGCCGACCGACGAACACTTCCGCCAGGAGATCCTTGAACTCGCCGAGGACCTCTCCCGCAGGGCCGCCCTGGCCTTGGACAACGCCCGTCTCTACTCCGAGCGCACAGCCATCAGCCAGTCCCTCCAGCGCAGCCTCCTGCCCCCCGAGCTGCCGATGATCGAGGGCGTCGAGGTGGAGGTCATCTACCGCGCGGCCGGGGAGGGCAACGAGGTCGGCGGCGACTTCTACGACCTCTTCCCGATCAGCGACGGCGCCTACGGCTTCGCCATCGGCGACGTCTGCGGTACGGGTCCGAACGCCGCGGCCGTCACCGGCCTCGCCCGGCACGCGCTCCGACTGCTCGCCCGTGAGGGCCTCAGCGGCCCCGCGGTCCTCGAACGCCTGAACTCCGCCATCCTCGACGAGGGCGCCCGCAGCCGCTTCCTCACTCTGCTCTACGGCGAACTGCGCCCGCAGGAGGACGGCAGCGCGGAACTGAAGGTGGTGTGCGCCGGCCACCCGCTGCCGCTGCGCCTGCGCCAGGACGGGACCGTCGAACCGGCCGCCGACCCGCAGCCCCTCCTCGGCGTCCTGGAAGACCTGGAGCTGTACGAGCAGACGGTCACGCTCGATGCGGGCGACGTCCTGCTGTGTGTCACCGACGGTGTGACCGAGCGCCGTGAAGGCCCCCGCATGCTGGGCGACGACGGACTCGCCGACGTTCTGACGACCTGTACGGGCCTGACCGCCGGCGCGGTCGCCGCCCGCATCATGCGCGCAGTGGAACGCTTCGCCTCCGACGCACCTTCCGACGACATGGCGATCCTCGCCATGCGCGTCCCGGGACTTCACCAGGACTGAGCCGGATCAGATCTGCTGGTTGGATCCGATCCGGGCATGAGAAAGGCCCCGCCCGGAAGGGCGGGGCCTTTCTGTCGGAGCCCCCAAACGGAATCGAACCGTTGACCTTCTCCTTACCATGGAGACGCTCTACCGACTGAGCTATAGGGGCCTGTTGCTTTCCGCGGTTTCCCGCCCGGCAACGGAATAGATCATACCCTGAGCAGCCCCGTGCTCCCAACCACCGGTCCGCGACCGCGGTTCAGACAGCCGGCTGCAGCAGTCCGCCCAGTGCGTTGCACGCCGACGCGACGCGCTGCATGTCCCGCTTGGTCAACGAAGCGTCCACGGGCAGGGCGAGCGTCTCGTCGGCGGCCCGTTCGGTCTCGGGCAGAGACACGCACCGCCGGAACTCCGGCAGCCGGTGCACAGGCGTCTTCACCGGCACCCTGCACTCGACTCCCCTGGCCCGCACGGCTCGTGCGAAGGCGTCCCGGTCAGGTCGTCCGTTGCCGGGCACCCGCACGACGTACTGCTGGTAGGTGTGCCCGTTGCCTCCGTCGGGCGTTCGCACACCCCGCAGCTTCGCGTCGAGGTAGGCGGCACGCTCCCTGCGCCGGGCGACCTCGTCGTACGGAGCTTCGGATTCCCCGTGCTCCAGCACCAGCAGGCCGCGCCGCTGCCCGAGCGCGTGCAACCGCGCGATGTCGGCGTGCCTGCCGAAACGATGCACGGCGACAACGGCCGCCGTGCGTGAGGTGATGGCCGCTTCCACAGCGGCCGGCGCGAGGCAGTAGGTCACCGGATCTATCTCGGCGAACACCGGCAACGCACCTGCGAGAGTGACGGCCTCGGCAACTTCCACGTTCCCGAAGGCGGACACGACCACCTCGTCACCGACTCCGACACCGGCGGCCCTGAGCAGTGCAGCAGTACCCATGGGATGGATGTTCGTTGCGCAACGTGAACTTCAAGTGACGCAGAACAAAAAAGGGTTGGACCCCGAACCGAAGTTCGGGGTCCAACCCTGTCAAGAGTTGTTCGGCGGCGTCCTACTCTCCCACAGGGTCCCCCCTGCAGTACCATCGGCGCGGTAGGGCTTAGCTTCCGGGTTCGGAATGTGAC